>CACYLY010000013.1 GCA_902775355.1 Oscillospiraceae bacterium | reverse complement strand
GAGGCGGTGCTGAACGGGCGCGCGGTGCTTGGTTTGTAGTTTGTAGTTCGTAGTTCGTAGATCGCAGTTCGTAGAACGAGGCTGTCTCCATACGGCCAAGCCTGTCGGTTTTCATCGCAGGGGCGGCTGGCAACCGCCCGGCAGGTCAAGCGTATCGTGAAAAAAGTGAGGCGAATCGCACATCGTTGCAAGTTCGCCTCACTATTCTTTTGCCTTTTCCCTTTCCCGCGCGGGGCAGCATGACAGCCGCCCCTACGGTCTTTTCTCTGTCTTCTCCGTATCAGAGCTGGTCAAATTCTTCCCGGATCTGTTCGTCATAGCTGTCGTAATGCTGGATCTCTTCCAGATATCGCCTGAATTCGGCAATCAATTTGTTCAAAACCTCCGTACACGCCTGGATACTGTTCTCGCAGGCATCGCTGATCCTGCTGCGCTTGGACTTGTTGGACAGCAGGATATAACCGCCCGCGCCTGCCGCGATCACCGTGATGATCAGCATCGCCAGGTGCAGGAAGGGCGCCGCGACGGCGGCGGCCAGGGCGACGGCGAAAGCGATATAGGCGCTCAGATTCTTGATCTCCGCAAGCTGCTGATCCCGGCGCTGCTCATAGAAGCCGCGGATCTTCCTCTCCTCGCCCGCCGGATCGCTTAAATTCGCCTGTGTGGCGTAATCGCCGATCTGGATCGGCTTGGGTTTGCCGATGGCGCTGCGGTAGGCGTTGAGGTGCCGCTCGTAGGCTTTGAGCTGCAGATCCTTGGTGTAGGAGAACATGGTAAGCCTTCCCTGGGCGTCCACTTCTTCCTTGTTGCCCCGGTAGATCCAGTTGATCATCTCCAGGATCAGGTTCAGCTCCGCCTCGTCGTGCTGGTGCTTAGCCTCCATCTGGGCTTTGGCCGCCTCCACATCGCCTTCGTAGTGGATGATCAGCTCATTGTAGCGGATGTCCTCGCTTACCTGCTTTTCCTCGTCGTTTGGCCGCTCCACCAGCTCCAGGATATAATTCTTCACGAAGCTGTTGCGCTCGACCTGCTCGAAATGGAGCACTTCCTTCAGGAACTCCAGGAAGCTGACATTGCCCTTGGCCTTGCACAGGGCCGTCTGCAGCTGGGGAAAGGCGCCGCAGTGCTTTTCCAGCAGCGGGTAGGAAGCGTGCTCCCGGCTGTCCATCTGGTCGATGTAGCGCAGCACGCACTGGACCATTTCCTCTTCGGAATAGCCTTCCCGGTTTAGGCTGAGGGCCACCACCTTGTCGATGAAGTCGTGCATCTCCCGGCGGGACTCATCGCTCATCTTCTCGCTGCTGTTGATGGTCTTGCTCATCAGCGCAAAGAACAGCAGGAAGGTGCGCTCGTCCGAGCCCTTCAGCGGGCATTCCTGATAGCTGTAAAACCACTTCAGGGCCGCGTCGTCGCGCCCCATGCGCAGGTTGAACAGCAGGAAAAAGACCGCCGTGTCCTTCTTATCCAGCTTGATCGCGATCTGGAGGGCGCGCTCCGCCAGTTCCTTATCGTCGTTCTTCCAGCCCATGATGGCGATGAGCGCGCAGGTGAGCCAGTAGTTCGGGGTTTTGAGATGCTGGGCCTCGATGGAACGGTATATGACTGCGTCACTGACCATGTTCACGTCCAGGTTATCCATCAAGCCCTGTACGATCTTGCGGATCCTGCGGTAGTTGGCAAAATCGTAAAACCTCTTGTTGTTGCAGTCGCGAATGCGTTTGTTGGCCAGCTCCATCTGCTTGAAGCGGGTATAGAGCCGGTCGATCTCCGCCATTTTCTCGATCGCGGCCAGACCGGCGTTCTGGCTGTTCAACAGGATCTGCGAGCTGGTGTCCAGACGCTGTCTGGCCTTGCTGTTGGATTCCTCCAGCGCATTGTAGCCCCGGTTGGCTCCAGACTCGATCTCGTAGAGTTCCGAACGCAGCTCGCGGTTAATAGATTCCAGCCGGCTGACTTCCGCCTGGAGAGAGGCAATACTCACGTTGAATGCACCTCCTGTGAGCCGGACGCATGGATCGCGCGGTCTGCGCCCCAGGCGCGAAGCGCTCGCAAGGTCTCGGCGTTGGTTTTGGAATAGGGGATCTGCTTATCGAAGCATTCTGCCAGCGTATCGGCGTCCACCCGGGTATCGGGGTCCAGGAGGAGCCGCTCCGCCAGGCCCTTGACGGCATATTCGATATCGGCGTAGCTGAAGCCCTCGCAAATGCCGGCCAGTTCGTCCAGCTCCCGGGGCTCCGGTATCCAGTGCAGGGCCTTCCCGCAGTACTGGCAGAGTACTTCCCGGCGTTCGCTCCGGTTCGGCAGATCCACGAAGAACAGCTCTGAAAAGCGGCCCTTGCGGAAGAGTTCCGGCGGGAGGGACGCGATATCGTTGGCGGTGGCAACCAGGAACACACGGCTGCGGGATTCCTGCATCCAGAACAGGAACTGCCCCAGCACGCGCCGGCCCACGTCGTTGCCCCCGTCGGAGACGGACAGGGCCTTTTCGATCTCATCGACCCAGACGACGCAGGGGGAGACGTTATCGAGAAACTGCAGCGCGTCGTTCATCTTCTTTTCGCTCTCGCCCACATACTTGTCATAGACCGTGCCCAGGTCGAAGCGGAAGAGGGGCAGCCGCCAAACGGAGGCCACCATTTTAGCGGAGAGGGACTTGCCGCAGCCGGGCACGCCCAGGAGCAGGATCGCCCGCGGCGGCTCCAGATCCCTGGCGCGCAGAGTTTCCTCGGGCGCAAAGAAGATCTTCCTCTTGTCCTCCAGCCACTCCTTCAGCCGGCGAAGGCCGGACACGGTCAGATCCTCGCTGACCTGCACGGGATGGATGCTGGGCACGGCGGCGTACAGCCGGCTCTTCTGGTTGGCCAGGTTGCTGAGATCCCTGCGCTGCAGGCCCTCATGCTCCACAAGGGTGGAGGAGAGGATGTTGTTGACCTGCACCTCACTGAAGCCGCTGAGCACCGCCGCGGCGTACTCTATGTCCGGCTCGGTCCACTCGATGCGGAAGCGGGACTTGTGATCCTTCACGAAGGCGGCGATCTGCTGCTTGCGCTCCTGCAGATCCGGCAGATCCAGCCGTACCAGCATCCCGAAGCGGGCCAGGCGGGGCCAGATGCTGTCCGGCGTGATGAGGATCAGGGTCCCCAGCGATTCCTTGGCAAGATAGACCGTGTTCAGCAGTTCCCGGGTATAGTAAGAGTCCTCCCCGGTTTTCCGGCAGTCCCCCAGGGCAAAGGTCGCCCTGCGCTTGTGGCTGAACTCCCCTGCCACATAGGGCAGCGGGTCCCGGTCCACATTCACCGATACGCCGGGCTTGCTCAGGCTTCTTACCTGCTTGGCGTCGGTATAGTACGAGATGTCGATGGACAGCTCCGCAGCGATGCTGCGCAGCAGCTTTTCCGCCCTCGCTCGCTCCGAGGTATCGATCACCACGAGCGGCACCCGGGCGATGATGTAGTTTTTTACTTCCTCACGGGTATGTTCGTAATTGCTCATAGGGGCACCTGCCTGTGTTCCCATTTTTTTTGCAGGCTTCGGAACCGGAGGGCGAGCTCCTCCAGCTCGCTGCTGCCGAATTCTGCCGCGTCCCGAAGGACCGTGTCGGCCAGATCGCTCCAGAAGCGCGTCAACTGCCTGTCATAGCCCTCCCGGAGTTCAAGCCGCTGTCGAAGCGGCAGGCCCTCCAGCCGTTCAAAAAAGAAGCAGTCTCCGGCGCGATTCCAGAAGCGGATGGCCAGGAGCTCCGCTCCGTCCAGATCCGCCTCGGCCAAGGCCTCGTCCAGATGGGACAGCATCTCCTGGATCCGATACTGGACCGTGTCGCGTACCGCGTCGTCCAGACGCTTGAGGAAGCTGTCCAGCAGCCGCGCGTCCAGCGCGGGAACGCTTCCCCGGGCCATCAGGCGCAGCAATTCTCCGTTCTGGGGGCGCTGGCGCAGGAGTTCAAAACACTCCAGCCATTCCTGATAGCTGGCTGGCGGAGCTGTCAGCTGCGGCTTTTCCGCCGTCTTGGTCATTTCAGAAAGCTGTAGGGGGGCTCAAGGCTCCACTGCGGGAGCTTCTTGTTCATTTCCCGCAGGCGCTCGTCACTGGCGCTCTCCCCGGTGTGGGACGGGTCCATAAAAGTCTCCTGCATGCGCTGCTCCATCAGAGCTTCGAAATCGGTGTCCATGGAAAAATTCTGCTCGTTCATCTTTATACCCTCCAGTTTTTATAATCTCTGATCCAAAGGCTTCTTACAGGAATGAGGCGGCGCTGATCAGCTCATCCTTGAGCTGACGCTTGTCGTCGAAGAACAGTCTGTATTCGGCTATTTCCGCAAGCACGGCGTCGAGAGCGGCCTTGGCTCTCTCCACGCGCTGGGGATATTCCTTCATGGCTTTCAAAACGCGGAACGCCAGGAAGCCTGCGGCCAGCGCCGTCACCACCAGGGCGTAGGGGGTCAGGAAAGCCAGGCCTACGGAAAGAATGACGGCCAGAACCAGGGCGATGTTCCAGGTATTGATGTACATATAATGGAACTTGTTGCTGTCGAAGAAGCGGTGCATGCTCTCCCGCTGCTCCTGGAAGTCGGTCCCGTTGCTGACGCCGGTCCAGTCGTCGATCGCCAGCTCGAAGTTCAGCGGACGATCCTGCTGCAGCTGGATGTCCCAGCGGTTCACACCCTCGGTGAAAAAGTCTTTGGTGTTCTGGAAACCGAATTTGCGGACCTGGATATCCGTCCCATCGGCGTCGAACAGGGCCCAGCGCATCATTTGCTTGCCGATGTTGAAAGAAGAGTTCTGCAGCTCCTGACGCTGCTGATACTGGGCCTCGGCCTTCTGGATCACACCCTGATTTTCAACGATGTACTGGTAATACGCCTGCTGGTCCTTCAGCGACAGCTCTTCCTCGTCATAGCGGGTGATAAGGTTCATCAGCACCGCGTCCACTCTTGCGCGGTAGTTTTCGTCGTTCTGCTCCTCAAGTTCCACATCCAGGGATCGGACGAACTCCAACAGCTGGTCGTACTTGGCCACTTCCTCATAGCTGCGTGCGACCTGGTCCTTGTTCCGGCAGTACTGCAAAATGGAGGAGTAGCTGAACTTCACGGGGCTCCTCATGTTCTTGATGTAGACCACATAGGACTCCACCAGGGCCTGGCAGGCTTCCGCGTCCTCGTTAAGGATCCGCATCCACTCTTCGATCAGGTCGAGGACCTCGTGCTCCAGCTCCTTGTCCTTGCCGAAGATGCCGTTCAGGAAAGCCTGCAGCAGCACCGCGGTCTCCTGCTGCAGCATCTTGGGATCCAGGATCTTGATGTATTCGCAGAACCATTTTTTCGCCGCATCCATGCGCTCAAAGCGCAGATTGGTCAGGCAGAAGAACAGCGTGGTCTTAATGGCGTCCCGGCGGCCGGATTCGGACAGCGCGTTGCGCGCCACCTCCGGGTAGTCATTCACCCAGGCGGTAATGGCGATCAGCGCGTAAGACAGCCAGTATCTGGAACTGCTGATCCAGAGTTCTTCGCTCAGATCGGTAATGGTGCTGTTGCGGACCAGGTTCACGTCAAAGTCCCGGACAATGCCCATCACCGTCTTTCGGATGGCCTCATAATCGCCGAAGCGCTCCTTCAGGAGCTGGTCGATGCGGATGATGTTTTCATGTGCCAGTTGAGTCTGCTCCCCCTGGACCAGGTTCTGCTGGAAATCCTCGATCTTGCCCAGGATGCGGGTCGTGGTCTCATTGATGTTGACGCTGGACTGATAAACTTTGTCGACCGGCGCGTTCAGTCTCTGCTGAAAGGAATTGATCGACTCGTTCAGACGGTACAATGCGTTATTCGCTCCAGACATGATTTATCCCCCCTTATGCATTAAACAGGCTGAAAGCCTCGGCGATTTCTCCGGCGCTTTCGTTGGCGGCTTGGAACAGCTGCTTCCAGGTCTCAAACTCATCCAGGCAGTGCGAGAGCTTCAGCAGGCCCAATCTTCTCTTCTCATCCAGGATCTTGCCGAGCTCCACATACCTGCGCCAGAGGACGAAGCCCCCGACGATGAAGCCCATCACGCCAATGCTCAACGCAATGGGGCTGAATGCAAAGGCGGTGATAATCAAAAGCAGGATGCTTGCCAGACAGACGATGCTGAAAATCTTGATGTATTTATCCTGAAACGCATATTTCAGGCGGTTCTTGGAGTAGCACTGGGCCAGCTGCATTCCGCACTCGTTCGGGTTGTCCTGACTGCAGGTGACCCGGAAGCCGTCGATCTCGATCGGGATCTCCCGCGGCTCCGCCAGCCGGACCTTTTCCGCGAACTGTTGAAATCCGCGGGAAATGGGCTCGTGCATCAGGGAGATGGTGAAGCGCTTGATGATCAGATTCGTGATCGTCGGGTCTTCGGAGAAGGCCCAGTCCATCATCAGTTGATCCAGCGGGCGCTTCTTGTCCATGTTCTCATACTGGAGTTTGTACTTTTCTTTGGCCGCCACCAAGTCCCCCTGGGCTTCGATGATGGCCTCGTTCTCCTTCTGGCGCTTGATGACCTTCCATTCCTCGTCGTCGTAGGAATTGGTCAGGTCGTACAGAACATTCTCCACGCGCTGGGCGGGATCCTCGCTGATCTCCTCCTCCTTTCGGGCCAGCTCCGCGTACTGCCGGGCAAACAGCCCGTTGCACTCGGCCTTGGAGAGCAGGGTGATCAGCTTCTCGTAGTCCGGGCTGCACTCCTTGAGGGAGGGGAATTCCTGCTCCGTGCGGTGGAGATAGGTCTCGGCATAGCGCCTGGCACGTTCGGTGAACTTGTCCCGGAAATCCACGGTCATGGCGTCGATGCGTTCAACGGATTTGCGGAAGTCGTCTTTTACCAGGCGCTCAAACTCCGGATCATAGCCGAACAAGCCTGACAGGTAGGCCTGCAGCAGGTACTGATACTCCGTGCCCAGGGCGCTCAGGTCAACCTTTTCCAGATAGTCCAGATACCAGTTTTTCGCCGGACCGAAGCGTTCAAAACGCAGATTGATAAGCAGGAAGAACACGTCCGTCTTGCAGGGATCCATGGAGATGCTCCGTTTGAGGGCCCGCAGGGAGGCGTCCTTCTCGTCGTTAGCCCAGAGCATCACGGCGGAGATGGCGTAGGCCAGCCAGTAATCCGTGTTCTGGAGGTAGACTTTTTCCACCTCCTTGCGGAGGGTCTCGTTGGAAATGATGGCGTTGTCCAGGCCGATCACATAGCCCAGGGCGATTCTCCGCAGTTTGTGGAAATAGGCGAAGCGGGTGTTGTATTCCTCTGTGGCCTGGGTAACATTTTTGGTAGCCGAGGAGAGGTTTTTGAAAGTAGCGTATTGGGTGGACAGTTCTTTCAGTGCCCGCTCTACCACGGCCGTGTTTTCATCCACAGTGCCGGTATGGTCCCGCAGCGCGGTCAAATCCCGCAAAACCGTCTGGGACATGCCGTCCAGATTGTCTGCGATGATCGCCAGATCGCTCAGGGCACTCTCCAGCTCCGCCTGCAAAGCCGCGTTTTCCATGCGCAGACTGTTGATCCGGTTGATCAGTTGTTGCTCTTCATAGTAATCATTATCCGCCATTGCTGCACTTCCTTTCCATCTTGGTATGATACCGCTCCTTTCCACACGCAGCCTGTCTCATCCGCCGGGCCGGGATTCTCGATGGGGAGCGGTATTGGCTGCGCCTCACAGGCTGCTCAGCTCGCGGTAGCACTGCCGCAGATTCGGGGGCACCGTCTCCAGCATCTTGCGGAGATAGGCCTCGTAGGCAGCGCTGTCCGGCTCGCCCGTCCGAAGGGTATCGCGCCGCACTTCGTCCAGGCTGCGATAAGCCTCTTCCAAAAGCTGCCGGCTGTTTTCCGGCCGGTTCGGGTAAGCCGCCGACAGTCTGGCTGTTCTTTCCAGAGAGGAAAAATCCCTCTCCTGCGACAGGAGCCGCGCCCGGATCGTCCCGTTCTCCAGATCCGCCAGGATCCACCGGTTCGGCCTGGAGAACGAGGCCTCCTGCAGATCGGCGCGGGTGTAGCTGATGACAAAGAAGGCCAGCATCCAGATCCCGTCCTCCTTGTGAAAGACCGGATTGGAAACATTTACGGGCTGCTTGCGCCCCTGGGTGCAGGCGGCGCATACGTCCCGGTAAATGTCCATGGAGCTGCGGAATCCCCCCGTCGCCGCCGGCTCGGGGCTCTCGCCCAGAAGCCGCCGCAGGGCGGCCAGTTCGGGAGCAGACAGCTCCTCCCGCCGCTCCTGCAGCTCCAGGAGGCAGACCGCCCGGGCCAAGGTATCGCGCTCCAGCCGGCTGTAGTCTCCCTTCTCCCCTTCCCGCAGCAGCTCCAGCGCCCGCCGGATCGGCGGAAGAAAGTCTTCCCCCGGATCCGCGCCGCTGCCGTGGAGCAGCAGGACGATCTTCTCCTGCAGCACCGGCGTGCTCTCCGCCAGGCGCCGGAGGCGGACCTCGTCTCCTCCCGCGGCCTGCGCGGCCAGTTCCCGGGCTCTCTCCAGCTGTCGGAGCAGCTGCATCTTTCTGGTGCGCAGCAGCTCCAGGGCCTTGTCCCGGTCTATCTCCTCATAACAATCGTAAAGGGGGCTTTCGTCGTTCCAGTAGGCCAACATCAGCGTGGTGCGGATCCAGCGATCCGGCCCAAACTCGAAGCGGTACTGATTCCGGTCCTTTGTCTGGATCACCTCCCCGCTGTGAAGGCGGTCGGTCAGCATATACAAGCTCATTGTTTACGCACTCCTTCCAATCCGGGCGGTTTTTTCAACGGGTCGCTGAGCTTCCGCATCTCCTCACTCAACTGCAGCGCCTGGGGGCTGTCCGGGGGCAGATCACGCCACTGGCAGTACAGATCGTGCATCTCCCCGTTTTTGACCTCATAGCTCTCCTGCGTATGATACTGCACCTCCAGGGGCCTTCCGTCCGGGGAGGTCAGTTTCACGTTGATCCCTTTATACGGGTCTGAATCATCAGACCATTTATCCTTGATCTCGTCCACGTGATAGCCCTTCTCTTCAAACAGGGCCAGGCTGTTGTTCACGCCGTCGGCCATTTCCTCGGGCTCAAAGACCTGCGTATAGCGGTTGATGTCCTTGATATCGTCGATCTCCGTGGACACGTCGCGATGATAGACCTTGTCCAGCAGAGAATCCGGGCTTTTGAGCCGGTTTTCCAGCCCGGTGGCCACGCTGCCCGTCTGTTCGCAGATCTCCTTCACATCCCGGGTCAGCTCCGGCTCCGCCTTCATGGCCTCCAGGTAGACCTCCCGTTCGTGGTCGTTAAAGGAGTTCAAGCCCTCGCCGGCGGCCCGCAGCTGCTCGGGGCTCATTTCCCGGAAGAAGGAGGACTGCTCCTGCAGGGTCTCCATCGTCTCGGAGACCTCGGGAGAAGGCGGCATCTCCGGGGTTTCCAGCGTCTCCAGCGTCTCCGGCTGCGGCATCTCCGCGGTCTCGGGTCCAAGCGGCTCCGCCGTTTCAGCCCCGGGGAGATCGACCCCGTCCTTCTTTCCGACCACGATGCAGGTGGGATCGTCCAGATGAAGGTTCTCACTGCCGTAGCACATGGTCTGGAAGGTATCGGCGTCCACGTGATCCACGCCGCCTCCGGAGTCGATCACGTCGAAGCCGGTGATGGTGCCGTCCGCATCCCGGCAGGTGTTGGTCACCGTGATCCAGTGGTCGGTGGACTTGTCGATCTGCGGCGTACCCAACATACCGGCGCTGCTCTGGCCCCAGAGGGTGTCCGCATCCACCGCCATGTGGACCACGCAGCCCTCGTCCAGTTTGTCCGCCACCTGCTCCATGTTGAGCACGTCGTCAAAATCGTATTTGTCGATCTGCAGCTGTCCGCCGGACATCTCGTTCATATGTTCGTACAGGTCGACGAACTCTTCGGTGGTGGTACCGCCGCTGTCCTGCGGGAAATCCGGGTCCACGCTGCACAGGCCTTCGTTAACGGCCTCGTTCAGCACGTCGTTCTCGCTGAACTGATTCGTCCCCAGGATCCGGTTCACGCCGTTGGCGATGGAGGTGGGTCCGCAGGTGCCCTCGAAGCCCAGGTCGTTATTGCCCTGGGAATAGAAGCCCTCGGGCAGTTCCGCCGTTTCCTCCGTCTCGGGGATTTCCCGGAGCTCCTGCTCGGCGGCGGGGTCAGCCGGGACCTCGTCCATCAGGCCTTCGATCCCGGGGTCCTCAGGGACCTCATTCATCAGCTGGTCCAGATCTCCTTCCGGCTTCTCCGGCAGCTCGGCCGTCTCCGCTTCCATTTCGGGGCTGCTGTCCGCGGCGGCCTGGTCCATCCAGTCGGAAACGCCCTCCGTTTCCCCGTCGGTGTCATTGGGCGGGTTCAGCTCCTGGGTCTCCTGAAACTCTGCAGTCTCCCCTTCCGCGTCCGGGAGCACCGCGTCGATCCGGTCCTCATAGGGCGTGACCGGCACCGGCATGTCCGGGTCCTCCAGCATGGCGTCATTCAAACGCTGCCACTCCGGGTCCTGGCTGTATTCGGCGTAATCGTCCCTTCCGTAATTGTGTTCATTCATGTACTCGCCCATCTGCTGAAAGGCGGTGGGCGGGATATCCTCTTCCTGGAGCAGCGCGTTGTTCAGGCGCTGCCACTCCGGGTCCTGGCTGTACTCGGCATAGTCGTCCTTCCCGTAGTTGTGCGCGTTCATATAGTCGCTCATCTGCTGGAGCGGCGTTCTTTCCGTATCCTGCACAGGCTCCGGGACTTCCTCCGGGACCTCTTCCGGGATCTCCTCCGGGACCTCTTCCGGGATCTCCTCCGGGACCTCCTCCGGGATCTCCTCCGGGACCTCTTCCGGGACCTCTTCCGGGATCTCCTCCGGGACCTCTTCCGGGATCTCCTCCGGGACCTCCTCCGGGATCTCTTCCGGGATCTCCTCCGGGACCTCCTCCGGGACCTCTTCCGGGATCTCCTCCGGGACTTCCTCCGGGATCTCTTCCGGGATCTCCTCCGGGACCTCCTCCGGGACCTCCTCCGAGACCTCCTCCGGGACCTCTTCCGGGATCTCTTCCGGGATCTCCTCCGGGACCTCCTCCGGGACCTCCTCCGAGACCTCCTCCGAGACCTCCTCCGGGACCTCCTCCGGGACCTCCTCCGGGACCTCCTCCGTGATCTCTTCCGGAATCTCCTCCGGGATCTCCTCCGGGATCTCTTCCGGGACCTCTTCCGGGATCTCCTCCGGGATCTCTTCCGGGATCTCCTCCGGGACCTCTTCCGGAATCTCCTCCGGGACCTCTTCCGGGATCTCCTCCGGGACCTCCTCCGGGATCTCCTCCGGGACCTCCTCCGGGATCTCCTCCGGGATCTCCTCCGGGATCTCCTCCGGGATCTCTTCCGGGATCTCCTCCGGGATCTCTTCCGGGATCTCCTCCGGAACGTCGCTCATCCAGGAATCCACGTCTCCCAGGTCGTCCCCCGCCGACAGGTCCGATCCGCCCAGGTCAAAGCTGTCCAGTGCGCCGGAATCCAGGGATTCTGTTCCGGAATCGTAGCTTTCATCCATATCCGTCAGCTCCGTCTCTTATTTCGATTTGATAAACCGGGGATGATTCAATATCTGATCGTACTCCGCGTTGGTAATACCGAAGGTCTTCACCAGCATCGCCTTGCGGAGGAATTTGATTTTCACGCAGTTGGCCAGGCGGAGAGAGTATTCCGCGCCTGGCAGATTCTGGATCTCCCGTTTGATAATCGGGTCCAGCACGACAAGGAACTGGACAAAAGCCCTTTTGTCCGCCAGGTCGTACAGCTTCTCATTGATGATGCGGGCGGCAATGAAATCCGCGTTGGAGCGCAGCTCCAGATCGCAGCCGTCATGGCAGGCGCAGTTGCGGCTGCATTCCCGATGGGGGATCAGCAACTCGCTGTGAGCGTCCCAGTAGTGGCAGCGTCGGGCGACCTCCTCGTCCGAAATCACCGGGCGGATCTTCGCCTTTTCCTGGATGTTGTATGTTTTGATATGCAGTGGCGCGTAGACCCTGCCATAGTGGAGCATGGCCTCGCCCAGGCCGAGACGTCCCATGCGTTCGTAGTCCGCCTCGTCCATATTGGTCGCCGTACTGATGGCGTCCCGGTTTTCTTTCTCCACCAGCTTGAAGACGATCTTCACGTTGGTGTTGGCGACGATGTTGCGGCCCACCGCGGTGGGCGACTGGTCGGCGATGACGATACCCGTACCGTAGGAGCGGATCTCGGCGATCATGTCGCTCAGCGCCTCCACGGTGCTGCCGTGGGAATCTGCGCTGCCCTCGCCTCCCGAGCTGCTCTGACCGGCCAGCAGAACGTGGGCCTCGTCGATCAGAAGGATGTTTTTCAGCTTGCCGTCCCCCGCCACGTTGTTCTTGGTATATACGCAGATCTGGATCAGCAGCAGCGCCATGATCAGGGACTTCTGTTCCTTGTTGTTGATGGCGTTGAGCTCGATCACCGTAGGTCTGCGCAGCAGATCCTCCAGCGGGATGGAGTGGATGGTATCGTAAATGTTCGGGTTTTGCTCGATCAGGGTAACCAGCCGAACCACGCCGGCGCTCTCCATGTTGGACTTCACGTCGCCCTTGTAGTCCATGTTCTGGATCTTCCGGCGAAAAACGCGGATGAACTCGTACAGGCCGAAAACCTTCACATTCGGGTCTTCCACCGTGCTGGTGAGCCGCCAGCCGTACAGGTTGTAGCACTCGTTCACCGCGGCCAGAAAGATATCCGGCAAGGGGTCCGGCATGGAAAAGGCCGCCTTGAACGCACTCATCAAGCTGGGGGTAAAGGTCTCCACCGTGACGCCCCGAGGGGGGATAAAGGGGTTGATGATGAAGGGGGAGACGTTGTTTTTGCCGGGGGTAAAGACCTGCAGCTCGTCGATGGCGTCCAGCAGAGAGCGATACTCGCTCTTGGTCGGCTCAATGGCGAGAAAGGGGATCCCGAAGCCCTTCCAGAACTCCAGAAGCAGTCCCAGTGAAAAGTTCGTCTTGCCGGAGCCGGGCATTCCTACCACCAGGCCGTGCTTGGTAAAGTCGTTCAGCGGCACGCCGGCGTGGGCCTCCTCTCCCGAGGCGTTGCGGCTTGCGTTCATGATCCGGCCCAGTTTGAAGTTCCCCTCGCTGATGATGTTGCGGTTCAGCTTTTCCCGTTGGGTGGAGATTTTGTTGCTCTCCAGGCCGATGGTATGTCCGTCGTCAACGGGCAGCTTGAAGGCACCGCTGAGTTCTCTGCCCGTGGCCAGATAGCGCAGGCGAATAAAATGCTTCGGAGCATAGTCCAGACCCCAGAAGTCCCAGCTTCTCTGCTGAAAAACCAGGATATTGCTGTTGAGCCAGGGCGAGAGAGCCAGGTTCTTTCCGGGAGACATGCCAAGGCCGGAGAGGTCCTGCAGTTCCAGGGCGCTGCCGCTGATCTGGCCCTCCTCCTGGGCGGCTTCGATCAGCTTGTTGGCAAGGCCAAGGGCGCTGCCCGCCCCGCCATAGACCAGGAACAGGAAATAGAACAAAGGCTCCTTTTCCGAAGCGATCAGGTATTCAAATGAATTGGCGATCGCCCGGGTGTTGGTGTCCGTCTGGATGCCCTGGCGAAAACGCATATTGCTCATGTAGTAGTTGATGAAGGTCCTTCCCTGCTCGATGCCGAAGATCTCCTCCTGGGTATACTCGGTCGGGATCAGCTGCAGGGAAACGCAGCAGTTGGGATTGCGGGTCAGCGCGTTGGTAAGCTCGGCGATGTTCCGGTCGCAGGAGGGCGCCAGAACATCATTATAGTACAGGATCTGGTTGGAGAGCATCTGCATGGCGTAGCGCTCCCGCTTGGCCACGGCGTATACGGCACTGGTGTCGCAGCGCTCCAGCCGGGAGGAAAAGCCGTTCATCTCCTCCCCCTCCAGGACCTGGATGGAGAAGTCCTTGCCCCGCAGCTCCGCGCACAGCTCCTGGATCTGATCCTCCAGGGCGCTGTTCACCGCTTCCTCACTGGACCCGAGATGACGCAGCAGGATATACTGCCTGACCTCCGCCGCGTAGGTCTGATCCTGCACGGCAAAGCTCTGCCACAGGATCTCCATGGCAGAGCCGTTGGCGGTGGACCGACGGTAGAAGCCGGAAACGATCTGGGCAAAAAGCACCTGGTCGATATGGCAGGCCCGATCCACCTCTTTATTCAGCAGTTCATACTGTGGGATCGCCGTCACTTCGCAAACAGCCAGACCGGCCACACGACCGTCCCGCAGTCTGATACATTGCGCCATTTCGGCTCACCTCCATAGAATTTGTCATGGGTTTTCCATTCCGTTCCGCCGGCGCGGAAAGCCGGCGAGAGCAGACGGCTGCCGCCGGCTCCGGCAAAGGGCGCGGAGCCGACGGGGGATCTGCCTCTTCGCGTCGAACCGGGGCAGACGTCGCCGCGGGGAATGCGGGAACTTCGGAGCTCCTCCTCAGAAGAGGGAGAAGAGCTTCTGCTCGTCGCACAGTCGATCCGCGACGGGGGACAGCTGTCCTCTTCTGTCCTTCAAATACTTTTTGAACCGGACGCTGCTCCCGTTTACTTCGATGTTCTGTCCCATGCGGGAAACGCTGCTCATGGCCCGAACCATCTGAGTGCCCACGTCATAGGGATCCGGGGCCAGGATGCAATAGGCCTGCAGCAAGCTGCAGCGGATGTGCTCGCCGCAGAAGGTGACGGTGCAGGAACTGCTGCCGAAGGGCAGGGACAGCTTGTCCGCCAGGCGCTGGGCTGCGGCCACCTTTCCGGTGGAGGCGCTGGAGCCGCCCAGCACGAAATTTCGAATGGCTTCGGGGCTGATGCCGGTGCTGACGCGGTACAGATAATTGATAAGGGTGTAGTCACAGTTGCCGCCGCAGCGCTCCAGATAGACGCTCAAGGCGTCCGACCGGGGGCGGCTGCCGTTGTCTTCCAACCTGCGCAGCATTTCCATCTTTTTGTCCGTGGGCATGCTGTCGGAGCAGATCAGGTCGGTGACGGCGCTGCCTGAAATAGGCATCCCCGCGCCGATCATCACATCCACCACAGCGGCGCGGGCTTGGGGCGAGTCGGGCGATCTGGCCAGATACTTGCCCAGCAGGTCCCCATACTGGCCGGGGCGGGCATCCGGAAGCTCCAGCAGCATTTTGACGATCGCAGCTTTATTCTCCCCGTCGTAGGTGCATTCCAGCAGGTATTTTTCCAGCGTGGAGGCGGATACGGCGGGAACAGAGTGCAGCAGCTCCCGCAGCAGCCCCTCCCGAACCTCGGGACTGTCCGAGCAGGTACACAGCACATCCGCGAAGGCGACGCTGAGGGCTCTGGGATCGGCCTTGAAATCCTTCATGGACTGCCAGAGCTGCATCCGCTCCTCCGAACTGCGCCTGGGGCTGCGGAAGACCTGGGTGATCATCTTGGAGTTGAGGGCCACATAGCGCCCGGATGCGCTGATCGCATCAAGAATGATCTTGGATTTCTCCACGTCCTCGTTCAGGGCGTAGCCCATCAGCTCATAGAGATCGGAGTCGTGGATGCTGGGGCTGCACACGCCCTGAAGGGCCAGCCGCAGGGAATCCGGGTCGGCCGGCGCCAGGACTCTCTCGATCACGGTGTTGATCGGCGGCAGGAAGCCCAGGGAAAAGCCCGCGGAGATCAGCGTCGCCTTGGTCTGGCAGCTGTCATCTCCGCACAGGTAATTCTTCACCGTGGTGCGGTCCTCCTGGGTCAGCGCCTTCTGCTCCAGCAGCAGGCGGATCATCTCCCGCTTGTTGTCTCCGTCCGTCGCCTTGCTCAGCACCGTGAGCATGGCGGTATGGGGCTCAATATTCCCCCTGTTGGCCACTACCTGTTTGGCCAGGTCCATCTTGTCGTTTTTCAGGCACCAGGGCAGAAGATCCTTGTTGATCTCCCGGGAATAGATTTTTCCCGCGTCCAGGGACTGGAGGGCCAGCTCGCCCCTCTTCTTGTCTCCCAGGGTATCGAAGGTCATCAGCAGCACGGCGTTGGCGTCATCGCTGTCGTCCGACTCTCCGATGAATTCATAGAAGGTCTCCTCGTCCTCCGCGATCCCGTCGTCCCGGGAGGCGAGCCGTTCATAATCGGACTTCAGGCGCTGTAAGGTAGCCTTGCGCTCCGTCTCCCGGCAGCCCTGAGGGGTGATGAGGGCGGCAAAATTATAGCAGATGCGGGCAATGATGGTTCCCACATAGGAGGAGTCGATCTTTTCGCACTCGGCCAGGTCGCTTCTCGCTCCGTCCATCCGCCGGTAGGCCACGTTCAGGATCACCTGCCGCGCCACGTTTTTGATGGTGAACAGTCCGTCGTACTTCTCTTCTCTGACGACCTTCTGACCGCAATATCTGCAGACCCAGACTTTCTCCGAGCGGTTATAATCCATACTCCCGCCGCAGGAATCGCATTTTCTGGATGAATAGGATACTGCCATGATGCTTCCTTTCCGCTTTTACGTCTTTATTTTGTGACAAAGAGCTTCCGATTGCGCTCCACAAGCATACGGTCCACTCTGGCGCAGAGCGCGGCAGCCTCTTCCGTCCGGCCTTCCTCGCAGGCTTCGCGCAGATCGTCGATTCCCTGGCGGATCCGGTTGTCCACGTCCGCGACCACGTCGTTGGTCATGGGGTCGGAGAAGCGGATATTCTCCGCCAGCCGGGAGAGAGCCTTCTTCAGCGTCGGGTCGCTGATGTCTTTGGCCAGCAGCTCCACATCCACGCTCAGGGACTTGATGCCGTTCCTCTTGGACTTGTAGTCATCGTTGACAGCTTTGGTGGCGTCCCGCCCGGCAATGGAAAGGATCGCAAAGATCGCGAAAACAGCCAGGAGCAGGATCTGGACCAGCACCGGCGCGATGACGCCCACGTGATTCTGGAACAGCATGAACACGGTACTGGCAAACAGCTCCGCGAAGAAGTAGAACACCGAAAAAGAGACCAGGGGGATGCCAAAAAACACCGTCTCCACATCCAGGCTCTTACCGGCCTGGGAGAGGGAAAAGAGCTGGGAGCCGAAAGCGATCAGCATAAAGACATAACTGATCCAGAACGCACTGGTCTGGGGCTTGATGAGCAGGAACACAAACAGATTGTATATCACGAAGATAATGCCGACGACGGCCAGGGACAGGCCCGCTGCTTTCCGTTTATTCATTTCTATCCATTCCTTTCCATTCTCTTAGAATGCTCAAATGATCGGCCGGGGTTCAGCGCAGTTTGGTGCCGCACTCGAAGCAGAACTTCGGATCGCCCTCAATGGGCCGGCCGCAGTTGGGGCAGGTGCGGGCAAAGCGGTGTCCGCACTCCGGGCAAAACTTCGCCTTGGGAGTCACGGGAACGCCGCAGTCCGGGCAGAATTTGCTGCCCTCCGCCGGCGCATTCGGAGTCACCGGAGCGGCAGGCGCTTCCGCGGGTCCCAGGTCAAAGGGAGCCGGGCCGCTGAAGCCGGACGCAGCCGGAGTTTCGGTTTTTTTGCCGTTCAGGATATCCCGCACGGAGCTGTTGCCGCCCGTACCGGCGGCGTTGCTGCCCATGGGAGGATTGCTGCCGCTGGCGTCCTTCGGCGGTTTCTGCGTGGGCAGCCGATCCTGGCTCATTGCGTTGCGGGCGATCTCACTGATGGTGCCGCCCATCATGAGACCTCCCATGGCGCCGCCAACCATGCCTCCCATGGCGCCCACAGTGCCCTCGTTGGAGGCGAACTTTTCGGCAATGATCATCTGGCGCTCTTCCTGCCAGGTGTAGCCCTCGATAATACGACCGGTGCGGCGGTTCTTGGCAGCGGAAACCTCAGCGTAATCCTTTTCGGGCACCTCGATGCTCTCAATGTTGAAAAACTCCACCTTCATGCCGTAATCGTCAAAGATCGCGTCCAGCCGCTCCTTAACGACCTCGCTGACCTCCATCAGGTTGGCGTTCATGATAAAATAGCTGAGCTTGCCATTGATCATGATCTGGGAGATGCAGCTTTTCACGTGCATGGAGATGATGCCGCGGAATTTTTCCAACAGGTCCTTGGCCTGGCAGCGGTCCCGGAAGCCCACCAGCTTGATCAGCATCCTTCGGGGATCGGCCACGCTCAGGGCAATGCTGCCGCGGAGCATCACGTGCAGGAAGATATCATAAAGCGGGTCCTCCAGCGTGATGGCTCCCTGGGTGCCCCAGAGCATATCCATCTGGTGGACCATATTGATATAGAAGACCTTACAGGTGAAAGGACTGACGCCGCTGGTGGGGATGCTGATGAACTTGCGCAGGATGGGGATGTTGGGTACGGAAAGGGTGTGATCGCCGGGTCCGAAGAGGTCTGCGGCTGCGCCGTTAACCACCAGCAGGGCATTATGTGTTTCTTCAACGATCAGGCGGGTGGTAGTGTTGAAATCCTCTTCCCTCGCTTTGAAAACCAGATCGTCAGGACTGCCCTCGAATTTGATGACGGACGAAAAGCTTCTGTTTCCGTCATTGCCGGAAGAAAAAAGTGGCATGGTTCGTTCCTCCTATTCAGAAATTTTATCAGACACGATTTCAGACGCGTATGAATCGACTAAGTTCCGCAGATTTCGGGAAAAACGATCTTTTCCCGAGAGACGCGACGAAAGGCGAAGCCGGCCAAGATGAGAATAGGACATTATTATACAAATTATACAAAGTGAAGTATACTGTATTCTTTTTGAGCAGTCAACAAGGAATTGTATATTCGGGAAGCTTTCCCGCCTCTGCACCACAATCTCTGTCAGTCAGCCCCGAAGCGGAGGTCCCTTGTTCCGACATGCGGAAAACCCGGATTTCAATCCAGACCGTCCGCACAGCGGGTGGCTTTTACAGGCAATTAAAAGTTCTGCCGACCGCATGTACGCCTGGGCCGCCGCTAAAACGGATCAGGCTGTTGACAAAGCGGGCTTTCTGTCGTCGCGAGGTCGTGACCGGTGACCCTGCTGTGGCGTTCCGCAGCGCGAAAGCTTTGCATTATCGGCATTGGGGGAGAGAACGGACTGCCACGCCAGTGCGTACACCGGCGTGGCAATAACGGTCTTTTTGGCGCTTGTCTACACATTGAGGGGAGGGTGCATGCCCCTCCCCTGCTGGTCATTACTCGATGCCCAGCACCTTGTAGTCCTGGGCCTCCACGGCGGCCTTCATGGTCTCATAGTCCGCGGTGCCGGTGACCACGGCGGTGCCGGTCTCGTGGCTGACCAGGGCGCTCTCCACGCCCTCCAGAGCCTCCAGGGTCTTCTTCACCCGGGCCTCGCAGTGCTTGCACATCATGCCCTCGATCTTCAGGGTCCTTTCCATGCTTGACTTCTCCTTTTCTTCAAAGATTTTTTCGGGGATTTGAATGCTATGCTTATTCCGGGGCCGGTCGTGCCGGGGATCCCGGAGCTTGAACAGGTTCAGGCGCAGGGCGTTGGAGCAGACCGTGACGCTGGAAAGCGCCATGGCCGCCGCGCCGATCATGGGGTTCATCTCCCAGCTCCAGCCGAACAGGGCCTGATAGAAGCCCGCGGCCAGGGGGATGCAGAGCGCGTTGTAGAAAAAGGCCCAGAACAGGTTTTCCCGGATGTTCCGCAGGGTCGCCCGGCTGAGGCGCACGGCGGCGGACACGTCCGAAAGCCGGGAGTGCATCAGCACCACGTCCGCGGCGTCGATGGCCACGTCCGCCCCCGCGCCGATGGCCATGCCCAGGTCCGCCCGGGTCAGGGCCGGGGCGTCGTTGATGCCGTCGCCCACCATGAGGACCTTGCCGCAGTCCCGGAGCTGCCGGATCACCGCCTCCTTCCCCTCGGGCAGGACGCCGGCGATCACCCGGTCCACCCCCGCCTGTTTTCCGATGGCTTTGGCGGTCCGAGTATTGTCTCCGGTTAACATAACTACTGTTATTCCCATGTTCTGTAACTCTTCGACCGCGGCAGCCGAATCGGCCTTGATGGTGTCCGCCACGGCCAGGATGCCCAGGAGCTTTCCGTCCAGAGCGAAGAACAGGGGCGTTTTCCCCGCCTCCGCCAGCCTGTCCGCCTGTTCCCGGAGCGTCTTCGGGACAGGGCAGCGGCCGGCCAGGAATTTCCCGGAGCCGCCCAGCAGGGTCTTCCCCTCCAGCTGCGCGGTGAGGCCGTTGCCCGGCAGGGCCCGGAAGCCCTCCAGAGGCCGCAGCTCCGTCCCCCGCTCTCCGGCCCGGGCCATCACGGCCTTGGCCAGGGGGTGCTCGGAATACTGCTCCAGGGAGGCGGCCAGCGTCAGCAGCTCCCTCTCGTCCACGCCCTCCGCCGGCAGCAGATCCGTGACCCGGGGCTCGCCCTCGGTGACGGTGCCGGTCTTGTCCAGGGCGACGATGTCCATCTTCCCGGCCTCCTCCTGGGCGACGGCGGTCTTGAAGAGGATGCCGTTTTTCGCACCGACCCCGTTGCCCACCATGATGGCCACCGGCGTGGCCAGGCCCAGGGCGCAGGGGCAGGAGATCACCAGCACGGCGATGGCCCGGGCGATGGAAAAGGCGAAGCTCTTGCCCGCAAGCAGCCAGATCGCCAGGGTGAACAGGGCGACGCCGATCACGGCGGGCACGAACACCGCCGAGACCCGGTCCGCGATGCGGGCGATGGGGGCCTTGGTGGCCGCCGCGTCAGACACCATGCGGATGATCTGGCTCAGGGTGGTGTCCTCCCCTACCCGGGAGGCCCGGGCCTTCAGATAGCCGGACTGGTTGATGGTGCCGGCGGAGAGCCGGTCCCCCGGCGCCTTATCCACGGGGATGGACTCGCCGGTGAGGGCCGCCTCGTTCACGGCGCTCTCCCCCTCCAGCACCTCGCCGTCCACGGGGATCGCCTCTCCGGGGCGGACCGCAAACACATCCCCCACCTGCACGGCGGCGATGTCCACCTCTTCCTCTTTCCCGTCCCGCCACAGCACCGCCGTCTTGGGAGCCAGCTTCATCAGGCTCTTCAAGGCGTCGGTGGTGCGGCCCTTGCTGATGGCCTCCAGGAGCTTGCCCACGGTGATGAGGCAGGGGATCATGGCCGCGGTCTCAAAATACAGGTTGTGGGCGAAGCGGTGCACCGTCTCCCCGTCCCCGGCCCCCTGGGCGGCGATCATCAGGTAGAGCTCCGCCAGGCTGTAGCCGAAGGCGGCGGCGGAGCCCAGGGCCACCAGAGCGTCCATGTTCGGCGCCCGGTGGAGCAGGCTCTTCGTGCCGCTGGTGAAGAACTTTTTGTTCAGGGCCATGACGATCAGGGCGATCAGCATCTGGGTCAGGGCCATGGAAACCGGGTTTTCCAGAAAGCCCGGCACCGGGAAGCCCGCCATGGAGTGCCCCATGGAGAGATACATCAGCAGCGCCAGAAAGCCCAGGGACGAGAAGAGCCGCTTTTTCAGCGCCGGGGTCTCCCGGTCGATCAGGGCGTCCTCCTCCGGCGTCGGGGTCTTCGCCTCTCCCTTGGGGCTGGCGCCGTAGCCCGCGGCCTCCACCGCGGCGACGATGGCCTTCGCCTCCGCCGTGCCCTCCACGCCCATGGAGTTGGTCAGCAGGCTCACGGAACAAGCCGTGACCCCGGGCACCGCGTTCACCGCCTTTTCCACCCGGGCCGAGCAGGCGGCGCAGCTCATGCCCGTGACGTTGTATTGCTTCATTTCCGATCCTTTCTGCTAAAGCCTCCCCTTCCGGGGGTCTTGGGCGTGTCATCCGGCGTCTCACGCAAGCCGGATGACGGAAGTCTCGCCTCCCCCGCCGGGGGAGGTGTCATCCGCCGTCTCACGCAAGCCGGATGACGGAAGGGGTTCCTCGTCCCCCGCCGACGCCCCGCCCTCCGCCGTAGGGGCGCTTCACGAAGCGCCCGACTTTGCCTTCCCCACCCACGGGGAAGTTAGCATCCGGCGTCCTCGTCTCACGCGAGCCGGATGACGGAAGTCTCGCCTCCCCCGCCGGGGGAGGTGTCGTCCGGCGTCTCACGCAAGCCGGATGACGGAAGGGGTCCCTCGTCCCCCGCCGACGCTCCGTCCTCCGCCGTAGGGGCGCTTCACGAAGCGCCCGACTTTGCCTTCCCCACGCACGGGGAAGTTGGCATCCGGCGTCCTCGTCCCCCGCTCGGCGAATGACGGACGCGGCCCTCACCGCATCAGCTTCTGCAGTGTGTCCAGCAGCTCGTCCACCGTCTCATCCTTCCCCTCTTGCAGGTCGTTTACCACGCAGGAGCGGATGTGCTGGCTCAAGAGCTCCCGGCTGAAGGCGTTCAGGGCGGCGTTGGCCGCGGCGGCCTGGGTCAGGATATCCGGACAGTAGGCGCTCTCGTCCAGCATCCGGCGGATGCCCCGGATCTGCCCCTCGATGCGGCTCAGGCGGTTGCAGAGCTTCTTGTACTCCTCCGGCGTGCGCTGACGCAGCCGGGGCTCCCCGGTCTTTTCCTCCGCGGCCGGGGCGCAGCAGCAGGTCTTCTCCATGGGATCACATCCTTTCGTCGTCATTATATACCCCATAGGGGTATATGTCAAGGGTGAAAAGCGCGCGGCAAAATGCGCAATTCCCGCGCCGGGGACGTGGGTCGCCGGTCCGGAATGACGGGTTTCGCATTTTGCCGCGCGCTTTTCTTTTGTTTTTTTGAGACTTCTCAGCCGGCGGCGCCCCGGTCCAGCTCGCAGGCATAGCCCAGGATGCCGCTGTAGAAATCGGGAAACAGGCCGGCGGGGTCCTCCACGCTGTCGTTATAGAGCCACTGATCTCCCTGCCGGTAGATCATGATAAAGTCCTCCGCCATATTGTTGTAATAGAAGCTGGGCTCGTCCTTGCCCCAGTTGTAGTAGCCGATCAGTTCTTCCGTCTCCCAGAGCAGGTTCCCGTTCACCCGGTGGCAGCCGACCCAGATCCGGGTCAGCCCCTGGGCCTCGGCCAGGGCCGCGATCTCGTACAGCTCCTCCTGGCTGGAGATCACCGCCAGGTGACCTCCCCGCTGGTAGCAGGCGGCCTGGGCCTCGGTCCAGCTCATGTCCGAGGGGATCACCTCGTATTTTTCCTGCTGGGGCGCCAGGGTGGGGATGCTCACCAGGGTGGGCTCCGGCGTGTCCTGGGCGAGGGGCTGGACGCTGGGCTGCATGGTCTCGCCGCCGGCGGACCGGGTGGGGTCGGGGGCCGGATTGCTCTGCGCGGGCCGCGGATCCCGGTTCCAGTAGAGGTTCAGGGCCAGGGCGCCGGCGATCAGGGACAGGCACACGATCAGGACCAGGGCCAGCGGGCGCAGATTGCGCCGCTCGCTGACCTCCTGCTCATCCACCGCGGGGGGCTCCTCCGGCTTCTCCTCTCTGCGGAGCCTGGGCGCCTGCTTCTGCAGCACCACCGGCGCCAGCTCCGGATGCTTCTCCTCCGTCAGGATGGGGATGGGCGGTCTGTCCTTTTTCTCCTTGGAGGGCTCGTAGACCCGGATCTCCTCCTCTTCCGTATCGTCCACCGGGGGCATGTCCTCCCCCAGTCCGCTGAGGCTGCCGAAGAACTCCTCCACAGCGGCGCTGATATCTTCTTTTTCCTGCGGCTCGGTGTGGGGCCTCTCCAACCCCGCCATCTCCTCCGGGCTCAGGCCCTCGGGGAGCGCCGGGCTCTCCTCCCGCTCCTCCGGCTCCTGTTCCCGCTCGATGATGTCCACCATCATCCGCTCGATCTCGCTGAGCTGGACGTCCTCCTTCCGGAACACCGCCTCCGCGCCGGAGGCGCCGCCCAGATACTTGTTGTCCATGCAGCTTTCCAGCATGATCTGCAGCTCTTCCGGGCTCTGATAGCGGTCCGCCGCCTGGAAGGCCGTGGCCTTTTCCAGCACCTCCGCCAGCCGTTTGCCGGCGTTTTTGGGCGCCGGGAGCGCCTTTCCGCTCATCCGCGCCAGCTGGCCGCTGGCCGTGGCCGTTTCAAAGGGGAGCTTCCCCTCGTTCAGGCCGTAGTAAACGAGCAGCGCCAGCGAATACACGTCCGACGCCGGGCTGGAAATGCCGTGCCAGTACAGCTCCGGAGCCACAAATTCCAGCTCCTGGCCGCTCCATTTTTCCATCCTGGCCGGGCCGACGGCAAAGTGGCCCTCGCCGTCCGTGCATATATTTTCAGGAAAGAGGCCGCCGTGATAGGCTCTGGAGCCGATCTCCGCCTTCAAATGCAGGCAGAGCCGGGAGACGAACTGCAGCAGCTCCTGCTTATCCATGCGCAGAAGCCCTTCGCCGATCGCCTGCTCCGGATGAAATTCCAGCTTGCTCACTTCCGTTCACCCCTCGGACAATTTGTCACTTTATCTTAGCACGATGATAATATTATGTCAACCGCGAACATTATGGAAAAGCATGAAAAAAGACCGCATTTTGGAAAAATGCGGTCTTTTTTCACTGTTTTGTTACTATTTTGTATCTTTTTCGCATTATATATCCCGTTCCACCCGGGCCGCCAGCTTTTCGATCCGGTCGGCGTGGCCGGCCAGCTCCTTGTTGGCGTGGCCCTCCAGCTTCCGGCAGGCGGCCAGCAGCCGCTCCGCCGCGGCGATGAGCCGGGTAAAGGCGGGACTGAGCTTCCGGCCCAAGGGGCCCCTCTTTTCCACCGGCACGCCCTCGGTGACGCGCAGGAACTGGCCGGAGAGCGGGTCAAACTCCGTGCCGCTGTAAGGCGCGAAGGCGGAATAGCCCAGCTCCTCGTTGAGGCAGCGGGTAAAGGCGTCCGCCGTCTCCGGGTCGCCGTGGTTGACGAAGATGAGCCTGGGCTTCTCCCGGAAGCCGCCCAGCCAGCGCAGGAGCCCGTTCTTGTCCGCGTGGCCGCTGACCCCCGGCAGGGTGTCGATCTGCGCGCGGACCCGCACCTCCTCGCCGAAGAGCTTCACGCTGTCCGCCCCGTCCACCAGGATGCGGCCCAGGGTGCCCACGGCCTGATAGCCCACGAAGAGCACCGTGGACTCCGGCCGCCAGAGATTGTGCTTGAGATGGTGCCGCACCCGGCCCGCGTCGCACATGCCGGAGGCGGAGAGGATCACCTTGGGGGTCTTGTCGTCGTTGATGGCCTTGGACTCCAGGTCGCTGACCGTCAGCTCCAGGCCGGGAAAGACGATGGGGTTCACGCCGGAGCGGATCAGCTTCTGCATGTCCTCGTCCAGGAACTGGGTGTCGCACTGGAGGAAGACGGAGGTGGCCTCGATGGCCAGGGGGCTGTCCACATAGACCGGGAAATCCCCGTGGCCCGTCACCAGGCCCCGTTCCTTGATCTCCCGGATGAAGTAGAGCATCTCCTGGGTGCGGCCTACGGCGAAGGAGGGGATGATCATGTTCCCTCCCCGGTCCAGGGTGGTCTGGATCCGGGCGGCCAGCTCCTTCACGTAGTCCACCCGCTCCTCGCTGTGCAGCCGGTCGCCGTAGGTGGATTCGATCACCAGATACTCCGTGTCCTCCACAAACTGGGGATCCCGCAGGATGGGCTGATCCAGGTTGCCCAGATCGCCGGAGAAGGTGATCTTCCGGGTCCGGCCCCGCTCGGTGAGCCAGACCTCGATGGCGGCGGAGCCCAGCAGGTGCCCCACGTCCGTCAGGCGAAGAGAGACGCTGTCGTTCACCTGCAGCACCTTGCCGTAATCGCAGGGCCGCAGGCAGCCGATGGCGCCCAGGGCGTCGTCCAGGTCGTAGAGCGGCTCCACGGGCGCGGCGCCGCTTCGCTGGCCCTTGCGGTTTTTGTACTCCGCCTCGGTCATCTGGATGTTGGCGCAGTCGCGCAGCATGATGTCGCAGAGGGAGCAGGTGGCGGCGCTGGCGTAGATGGGGCCGCGAAAGCCCTGCTTATAGAGCAGCGGCAGCATGCCGGAGTGGTCCACATGGGCGTGGGTCAGCAGCACGAAGTCCAGGTCCTTCGCCGGGATCTGCAGCTCCTGGTTATGGAACAGGTCCTTCCCCTGCTCCATGCCGCAGTCCACCAGGCCCTTCTTGTCTCCGGCCTCCAGCAGGGTCATGCTGCCGGTGACCTCGTGGGCCGCGCCCAGAAAGGTGATTTTCATAGGATACCTCCCTCTGTCGAATCCGGGAAGAGGCTGATCTGGCTGGTTTCCGGCATGTCCCCCAGGGCGCCCATGGCCTTCAGCGTCTCCAGGTGAGTCTGGCTGACCTTGGGGCAGGCCGCGGACAACTCCTCCATGGAGATGAACCGCTGTCCCGCGCTTCCCACCCGATAGAGGTCGTCCGCCGCCGCCTCGCCCAGGCCCGCGATGGACACGAAGGGCGGTCGCAGCTGCTTGTCCCCCACCGGCAGGAACTTTCTGGCGTCGGAGGCGTAGAGGTCGATGGGCGCGAAGCGGAAGCCCCTCATGTTGAACTCATACACCGCCTCCAGGGTCACCAGCAGATCCTCTTCGTTGGGCGTCATGTCGTTTTTGCGTTTCATCTCGTTGATCTTCCGGCGCACGGCGTCGGTGCCGGTGCACATCAGGCCGGCGTCAAAGCCGCCCTTCTGGCTGCGGCGGTAGAAATAGGCGCTGTAGTAGGCCAGGGGCTCGTGGACCTTGAACCAGGCGATGCGGAAGGCCATCATCACGTAGGCCACCGCGTGGGCCTTGGGGAAGAGGTACTGGATCTTCCGGCAGGACTCCACCCACCAGTCCGGCACGCCCAGCTCCTTCATCCGCTCCTCAATGCCCGTGGGCCAGGGCTTGCCCTTGTGGAGATTGCCCTTGCGCACGGCCTCCATGAACTTGAAGGCCAGGGAGGGCTCCATCCCCTTCTGGATCAGATAGAGCATGATATCGTCCCGGCAGCCCACGGTCTCGTTGACGGAGGCCACGCCGTTGACGATCAGGTCGTGGATGTTGCCGGCCCACACGTCGGTGCCGTGGGAGAAGCCGGACAGGCGCACCAGGGTGTCAAACTGCTTGGGCTGGGTGTCTACCAGCATCTGGCGGGTGAAGGGGGTGCCGAACTCCGGCACGCCGATGGAGCCGGTCTTGCCGATGATGGGATCGTCGTCCGGCAGGCCCAGGGCCGTGGGGCTGGTGTAGATGGACATGGTCTCCGGGTCGGACAGGGAGATCTTCTTGGCGTCCACGCCGGTCATGTCCTCCATCATGCGGATCATGGTGGGGTCGTCGTGGCCCAGCTCGTCCAGCTTCAGGAGGTTGGCCTCCATGCAGTGGTATTCAAAATGGGTGGTGATGATATCGCTGTTGGGGTCGTCCGCCGGATGCTGGACGGGGCAAAAGTCCGTCACGTCCATGTCCTGGGGGATGACCACCAGGCCGCCGGGGTGCTGGCCGGTGGTGCGCTTGATGCCCACCAGGCCCTGGGCCAGGCGGTTCTCTTCGGCCTTGGTGGCCTGGATCTTCCGCTCCTCCAGGTACTTTTTCACGTAGCCGTAGGCGGTCTTTTCCGCCAGGGTGCCGATGGTGCCTGCCCGGAACACGTGGTCCGGACCAAAGAGCACCTCGGTGTATTTGTGGGCCTTGGCCTGGTACTCGCCGGAGAAGTTCAGGTCGATATCCGGGGTTTTCTCGTTGCCGGGGAAGCCCAGGAAGGTCTCAAAGGGGATGTCGAAGCCGTCCCGGTTCATGCGCGTGCCGCATTCCGGGCAGTCCTTTTCCGGCATATCCGCGCCGCAGCCGTAGCTGCCGTCGGTGATGAACTCCGAGTGCTGGCACTTGGGGCAGACGTAGTGGGGCGGCAGGGAGTTCACCTCCGTGATGCCGGACATGAAGGCCACGATGGAGGAGCCCACGCTGCCCCGGCTGCCCACCAGGTAGCCGTTTTCCAGGGAGTTCTGCACCAGCTTCTGGGCGGACATGTAGATCACGTCGTAATTGTGGTCCAGGATGGTGTTGAGCTCGGTGTCCACCCGCTTCTGCACGATCTCCGGCGGGTTTTCTCCGTAGATCCGGTGCATTTTGCCGTAGACCAGGTCCCGCAGGTCCCGGGCGGAGTTCTCGATCTTGGGCGGGAAGAGTTCCTTGGGCAGCAGCTCGATCTCCTCCACCTGGTCGGCGATGGCCCGGGTATTGGTGACGACCACCTCTTTGGCGGTCTCCTCCCCCAGGTAGGCGAATTCCGCCAGCATCTCCTCGGTGTTGCGGAAAAAGATGGGGCAGTCCCGGTCCGCGTCGGAGAATTTCTTGGAGGCCTGGAGGATCTTGCGGTACTGCTCGTCCTCCGGGTCCAGAAAATGCACGTCGCTGGCGGCGATGACGGGCTTGCCCGTCTTGCGGCCCAGGTCCAGGATGGTCCGGTTGTAGTCCTCCAGCACATGCGTGTCCTTGACCCGGCCGTTCTCCACCAGGAAGGCGTTGTTGCAGATGGGCTGGATCTCCAGATAGTCATAGAGCTCGGCGATCTTTTCGAGCTCCTGCTCCGGCTCGCCCCGCATCACCGCGCCGTAGAGCTCGCCCATGCCGCAGGCGGAGCCCACCAGGATCCCCTCCCGGTGCTGCTGCAGCAGGCTCTTGGGGATGTTGGGGGTGCGGTGGAAATGCTTGAGATAGGACTGGCTGATCATCTCGTAGAGGTTTTTCAGGCCCTTCCGGTTCTTCACCAGCAGCACCATGTGGTAGGTCTTGGCCACGTCGGTGCGGCGCAGGGAGTGATACACCGTCTCGATGTCGTCCACGGTCCTGGCCCCCTGCTGGCGCAGCATGGGCAGGAACTTGTCCATGATCCGGGCCGCCACCAGGGCGTCGTCCGAGGCCCGGTGGTGGTTGAACTGGGGAAGGTTCAGGTGGTTGGAAACGATATCCAGCTTGAAGCGCTTCAGGTCCGGCAGCAGGGCCTGGCTCAGGGCCAGGGTGTCCAGAAACACCGGGGAAAAGCGGAGCCCCTGGCGGATGGAGGCGGCGGTCATGAAGCCCACGTCGAAGTGGGCGTTGTGGGCCACGAGGGGCCGGTCCCCCGCAAAGCGCAGGAAGGCCTCCAGGGCCTCCTTCTCCCCGGGGGCGTCCGCCACGTCTTCGTCCCGGATGCCGGTGAGCTCGGAGACGTTGGCGGGGATGGGGATGCCGGGATTCACAAAGGTGTTGAAGGTCCCGCGGATCTCCCCGCCGGAGAAGATCACCGCGCCGATCTCCGTCATCCGATCGTCCCTGGCGTTGAGGCCGGTGGTCTCGATATCGAAGGCTACGAACTCCGTGTCCAGCGGCAGGCGGGACTTGCCCACCACGGCGGAGTTGCCGTCCATGTCGTTGTAATAGTAGGCCTCCATGCCGTAGATGATCTTGACGCCGTTCTTTTTTCCGGCCTTCCACATGTCCGGGAAGGCCTGGGCCACGCCGTGGTCCGTGACGGCGATGGCGGGCATGCCCCAGTAGGCCGCCCGCTTGACGATGGCCGCCGGGTCCGTCAGCGCGTCCAGAGCGGAGAACCGGGTGTGCATATGCAGCTCAACCCGCTTCTCCGGGGCGTTGTCGGGTCGGATCGTCTTCTTCTGCCTGATGATATTGCGGGGGGTAAGCACCATATCGTCGTCAAACTTGTTGTAGCCCACGTCGCCCTGCACGATCAGATGATCGCCGGCGGAGATCTTCTTGAGGATGCTGAAATCGCCGTCGTGGTTGAAAAAGCGGGAAACGCGCAGGGTATTGGTGCGGTCGGTCAGATCGAAGCTCAGCACCGCGCCGCCGTTTTTGGTGATGCGGTTCGAGACGGCCACCACGTCGCCCTCCACGGTGACGTGGCCGGAATCCAGATCCAGGCCGCGCATGGGGACGCTCTTGTGCTTGAAGGCCCGGCCCATGAGGACCTCGCCCTTGGGCGCGTTCTTCCCCGGAGCGGAACCGGCGCCGGAGCTGGGACCGTCGCTCTTCACGGGGCGGGGATAGTCCGGCAGGACGACGACCGTGTCCAGGCTGTAATCCTGCCGCAGGCAATCCGAAATGCCGGTGATCTCCACCAGGGAGGGCATGCAGGCAAAGCGGGCGGAAACGGTCATGCTCCGCCGCTGCGGGTCGATCTGCACGTCGGTGACGTATGCTCGATCCAGCCCGCCCGCCAGACTGATCAGGTCCGCGCAGCCGGGAAATATGGTTAAAAATGCAGTATGGTCAGACATAGTTTTCTCCCGTTGGTTGAAAAAATGAAGAAATGAAGACGCTTTGTTGATGAAGAAATAATGAAATTGTGGTGTCGGCTCCGCCGACGGATTCTATCCCCTTATCGGCCTCCGGCCACTTCCCCCTGTGGGGGGAGCAAGCCCTCGCTCCTGGCTCCCCTGACGAGAAAAGCAAGTCCTCGTTCTTGGCTCCCCCTGTGGGGGAGCTGTCGAGTGAGCGAAGCGAACGAGACGGAAGGGGGAATCATTTCTTCATTTCTTCATTTCTGCATTTCTTCATTCGTTCTCTATCATTTCCATCAACCGGTCCAGCAGCTGGTCGTAGTCGTAGGTGCCGACGACCTGGCCCTTTTTGAACAGCAGGCCCTTGTCCTTGCCGCCGGCGATGCCGAAGTCCGCCTCCCGGGCTTCGCCGGGGCCGTTGACCACGCAGCCCATCACCGCCACGGTGATGTCCCGGTCCAGATCCCGCACCAGGGGCTCCACCCGGTTGGCCAGGCCGATCAGGTCGATCTCCGTCCGGCCGCAGGTGGGGCAGGAGACGAATTTGACGCCGCCCTTCCGCAGGCCCGCCGCCTTCAGAATGGCAATGCCGGCGCTGACCTCCTTCACCGGGTCCGCGGTGAGGGAGACGCGGATGGTGTCCCCGATGCCCTCGGAGAGCAGGGTGCCGATGCCCACGGCGGACTGGATGGTTCCGTTCCACTCGGTGCCCGTCTCGGTGACGCCCAGGTGCAGGGGGTAAGGGAAGACCTCCGCCGCCATCCGGTAGGCCGCGATGGTCAGGGGCACGGTGGAGGATTTCAGCGACAGGCAGATGTCCTCGAAGCCGAAGCGGGTCAGCAGCTCCACATGGCCCTTTGCGCTCTCCACCATGGCCTCCGGGCAGGGGTGGCCGTATTTCTCCAGCAGGGGCTTCTCCAGGCTCCCGGCGTTGACGCCGATGCGGATGGGGATGTGCCGCTCCTTGCAGGCCTGGGCCACCTGTCGCACGTTCTCCGCCCCGCCGATGTTGCCGGGGTTGATGCGGATCTTGTCGATGCCCCGCTCCGCCGCCATCAGGGCCAGGCGATAATCAAAGTGGATGTCCGCCACCTGGGGCAGGTCCACCTGTTCCTTGATCTTGTCGATGGCCAGGGCCGCCCGCGTATCCGGCACGGCCAGGCGCACGATCTGGCAGCCCGCTGCCCGCAGCTCCTTGATCTGGGCGACGGTGGCCTCCACGTCCCAGGTCTTGGTGTTGCACATGGACTGGACGGTGACGGGAGCGCCCCCGCCGATCCGCAGCCCGCCCACGGAAATGGCCCGGGTCTCTTCTCTTCTATGCATCAAAGCACCTGCTTTCCTTCGTGATTCTCTTTGCCAAAGCTCTGTGTGAAGCGATCTAATAAATAATTATACCACGACCGGTCACGCTTGGCAACGCCGAAAACCGCCCTCCTCTGTGGATCTCGCCGCCCCTGTAGGGGCGGCCTTTGCGGCCGCCCGCCATCCCCCGCCGACGCCTCCGCCTCGCCGTAGGGGCGCTTCACGAAGCGCCCGCCGCATCGCGCCGCGGATCACGCACGCGGACGGATAACGGCGGGCCGCCGAGGAGCCCGTGGCCGGGCCCCTACAGCGCGAGACGGGACGACGGCGCAGATTCTCCGTAGCGCCGACCATTGGTCGGCGAACCTCTCGCGGGACTGAGCGACGCCGGGCAATGCCCGGCGCTACGGACGCGGTTTTGCCTTTCTCCCGCAGGGGGAAGGCTTTGCGGGCGACCAAAGGTCGCCCCTGCGGGAAGGAGGACGCGGCGAAACCGCCGCGCCCCTGTCATTCATATCCTGTTCGTCAGAATATACTGATTCCGAATTCCGCACTCCGAATTCCGAATTGTTTATTTCGCCTGCTTGATGCTCAGCCCGATGCGCTTTTTCTTCTCGTCCACATCCAGCACCACGACCTTTACCACGTCGCCCACGGTAAGGACCTCCGAGGGGTGGCGCACCCGGCGCTCAGCGATCTCGGAGATGTGGACCAGCCCGTCCTGATGGACGCCGATATCCACAAAAGCGCCGAAGTCGATGACGTTGCGCACCGTGCCGGTGAGGACCATGCCGGGCTTCAGGTCGGCCATGGACAGCACGTCGGTCCGCAGGATGGGCTTGGGCAGGCTGTCCCGGATGTCCCGGCCGGGCTTGAGAAGCTCCGACGCCACATCGTTCAGGGTGGGCAGGCCGATCCCCAGCTCCGCGGCGACCTTCTCCCTGCCGTAGGCCTTCAGCCGGTCCGGCAGCTCCCGGAGCGCGCCCTTCTTCACGTCCTCCAGGGTATAGCCCAGCAGCGCCAGCAGGCCTTCCGCCGCGGCGTAGGACTCCGGGTGGACGGCGGTGTTGTCCAGCACGTTCTTGCTCTCCGGTACCCGTAGGAAGCCCGCACACTGCTGGAAGGCCTTGGGGCCCAGCTTGGGCACCTTCTGGAGCCGCTTCCGGTCCGGGAAGGGGCCGTTCTCCTCCCGATAGGCCACGATGTTCTTCGCCGTGGCCGCCGTCAGGCCGGAGACCCGGCGCAGCAGAGAGGGCGAGGCGGTGTTCAGATCCACGCCCACCGCGTTCACGCAGTCCTCCACCACCGCGTCCAGGGCGGCGTCCAGCTGTTTCTCCGGCATGTCGTGCTGATACTGGCCCACGCCGATGGCCTTGGGCTCGATCTTCACCAGCTCCGCCAGGGGGTCCTGGAGCCGCCGAGCGATGGACACCGCCGAGCGCAGGTTCACGTCGAACTGGGGGAACTCCTCTGCCCCCAGGGGGCTGGCGGAGTAGACCGAGGCCCCCGCCTCGGAGACGATCATGTAGCTGAGCTTCGCGCCCCGCTCGTTCTCCTGGTGGATGAGCTCCACGGCCATCTGCTCGGTCTCCCGGCTGGCGGTGCCGTTGCCGATGGCGATGTGCTCCACGCCGTACTTCCGGCAGAGGCCGGCCAGCTTCACGATGGCCTCCCGCTTCTGCCGCTCGCCGTAGGTGGGATAGACCACCGCCGTGTCCAGCACCCGGCCGGTGCCGTCCACCACGGCCACCTTGCAGCCCATGCGGTAGCCCGGGTCCAGGCCCATGGTGACCTTGCCCTTCACCGGGGGCTGCAGCAGCAGAGGCCGCAGGTTCAGGGCAAACTGGCCGATGGCCCCCTCGTTGGCCCTGTCGGTCAGCTCCGTGCGGATCTCCCGCTCCAGAGAGGGGAAGAGCAGCCGGTCATAGGCGTCCAGCGCCGCGGCCTTCACAAAGGTCATGGCGGCGCTGCCGGGGATCACGACCTGGCGGTACACGGTCTGCATGGCCCGCTCGTGGTCCAGGTCCAGCCAGACCTTCAGCAGCTTCTCCTTCTCGCCCCGGTTCAGGGCCAGGATCTGGTGCCCCTGCAGCCGGGAGACGGCCTGGGAGAAGTCGTAATACAGGCGGTAAACGCTGTCCTCCTCCGTGGCCGCCTCGGAGCGCAGCCGCCCCTCCCGGGCGATCTGCTCCTTCAGGCGCTTGCGCAGAGCCGCGTCGTCGCTGATCTGCTCGGCGATGATGTCCGAGGCCCCGGCCAGGGCTTCCTCCACGGTCTCCACGCCCTTCTCCTGGTTAACATAATCTTTTGCCGCCTCCTCCGGGAGCGGGCAGTCCCGGCCCTGGCGGTACAGCAGCTCCGCCAGCGGGGCCAGGCCCTTCTCCCGGGCCACGGTGGCCCGGGTGCGGCGCTTGGGCTTATAGGGACGGTAGAGGTCCTCCAGCTCCGCCAGGGTCTTCGTCTCCTCGATGGCCCGGCGCAGCTCCTCGGTGAGCTTGCCCTGTTCCTCGATGGCGGAGAGCACCGTCTCCCGCCGCTCCTGCAGGCCCCGCAGATACTGCAGGCGGGTCTCCAGGGTCCGCAGGGCCGTGTCGTCCATGGCCCCGTGGAGCTCCTTCCGGTAGCGGGCGATGAAGGGGATGGTGTTCCCCTCGTCCAGCAGCTGGATGACGTTTTGAATATATTCCGGCCGGGCCTTCAGCTCCTCGGCCAGGATGGCGATGATCTGTTCCATGGCTTCTCCTTTGCGTTTTGTTTTCCCGGGCATTATACCACAGGCTCCCCCGCTCCGCCAGACTGTTTTTGTCCCCGGTTTTTCCCACAATACAGCCGATGCCTCTTGCAAAGCGCAGTTAGATGTGGTAAACTCCAAGTAGTTAGCTTGAGCTAACTACCAACTCTTTGAATCGAGGCGGTCATCATGACCTTACGAGACTGCAAGCCCGGCCAGAGCGCCCGGGTGCTCTCCGTCGGCGGTGAAGGGGCCCTGCGCCAGCATTTTCTGGACATGGGCGTGATCCCCGGGGCGGAGCTGACCGTGGTGAAGCTGGCCCCCATGGGCGACCCCATGGAGCTGCGCATCCACGGCTACGAGCTGACCCTGCGCCTGGCCGACGCGGAGAAGATCGAGGCGGAGCGGATCGAGGCCCCCGCCGCCCCCGCCGCGCCGGACAAAGCCAGAAAGCAGAGCTTTCACCCCGGCCTGGGCGAGGAGGGCAAGTTCCATCCCAAGGGCACGGGCGATCCCCTGCCGGAGAGTGAGCTTTTGACCTTCGCCCTGGTGGGCAACCAGAACTCCGGCAAAACCACCCTCTTCAACCAGCTCACCGGCTCCAACCAGCACGTAGGCAATTTCCCCGGCGTCACTGTGGACCGGAAGGACGGCGCCATTCGGGGCTGCCCCAACACCCGCATCACGGATCTGCCGGGCATCTACTCCATGTCCCCTTATTCCAGCGAGGAGCTGGTGTCCCGGGATTTCGTGCTGAAGGAAAAGCCCAGGGCCATCATCAACATCGTGGACGCCACCAACATCGAGCGGAACCTTTACCTGAGCATGCAGCTGCTGGAGATGGGGCTGCCCATGGTCATCGCCCTGAACATGATGGACGAGATGCGCGGCAACGGCGGCTCGGTGGACGTGAACACCATGGAGGCCATGCTGGGCGTGCCGGTGGTGCCCATCTCGGCGGCCAAGAACCAGGGCGTGGACGAGCTGGTGCGCCACGCGGTCCACATCGCCCGCTACCAGGAGGCGCCCCTGCGGCAGGACTTCTGCGGCGCGGAGGACCACGGCGGCGCGGTGCACCGCTGCCTGCACGCGGTGATCCACCTGATCGAGGACCACGCCCGCCGGGTGGGGCTGCCGGTCCGTTTCGCCGCAAGCAAGCTCATTGAGGGGGACGCGCTGATCCTGAAGCAGCTGGAGCTGGACAAGAACGAGCAGGAGATGCTGGAGCACATCAAACTGCAGCTGGAGAAGGAGCGGGGCCTGGACCCCAGCGCCGCCATGGCGGACATGCGCTTCGACTTCATCGGCAAGGTCTGCGCCGCCTGCGTACACAAGCCCCGGGAGAGCAGGGAGCACCTGCGCAGCCAGAAGCTGGACCGGGTGCTGACCGGGAAATTCACCGCCCTGCCCCTCTTCATCGGCATCATGGCCCTGGTCTTCTATCTGACCTTCGGCGTCATCGGCGCCTGGCTCCAGGACCTGCTGGCCGCGGGTATCGAATGGCTCACGGCGCTGGCCGACGGGGCCCTCGCCGCCGGGCACGTGAACCCCGCCGTCCACAGCCTGATCATCGACGGCATTTTCGAGGGCGTGGGCAGCGTGCTGAGCTTTCTGCCCATCATCGTGACCATGTTCCTCTTCCTGTCCCTTCTGGAGGACAGCGGCTATATCGCCCGGGTGGCCTTCTTTATGGATAAGCTCCTGCGGAGGATCGGCCTTTCCGGGCGCAGCATCGTGCCCATGCTCATCGGCTTCGGCTGCACGGTGCCGGCGGTGATGTCCACCCGGACCCTGCCCAGCGAGCGGGACCGGAAGATGACCATCCTGCTGACGCCCTTTATGAGCTGCTCGGCCAAGCTGCCCATCTACGCCTTCTTTGTCAGCGCCTTTTTCCCGAAGGAGGGCTGGCTGGTGATGACGGGGCTCTATCTGCTGGGGATCCTGACGGCGATCCTGGTTGCCCTGCTCTTCAAGCGGACCCTGTTCCGGGGCGAGGCGGTGCCCTTCGTGATGGAGCTGCCCAACTACCGGCTCCCCAGCGTCCGGAACGTGCTGCAGCTGCTGTGGGAGAAGGCCAAGGACTTTCTGCAGCGGGCCTTTTCCGTGATCCTGATCGCCACCATCGTGGTCTGGTTCCTCAAGAGCTTTGATCCCCACTTCGACCTGGTGGAGAACTCCCATGACAGCATCCTGGCCCTGGTTTCCGGCTGGCTCGCTCCCCTGCTGGCTCCCCTGGGCCTGGGAGACTGGCGCATCGCCACCTCCCTGATCTGCGGCTTTCTGGCCAAGGAGAGCGTGGTGTCCACTCTGGAGATCCTCTTCGGCGAAGCCGGCGGCGTATCCGCCGCCATCGGGAGCCTCCAGGCCGGCTGCCTGCTGGTGTTCAGCCTGCTCTACACCCCCTGCGTGGCGGCCATCGCCTCCATCAAGCGGGAGCTGGGCCGGGGCTGGTCCGTCGGCGTGGTCCTCTGGCAGTGCGGCGTGGCCTGGCTGGCGGCCCTGCTGCTGCGGCTGATCGGCCTGGGCGTCGGGCTGGGCTGAGAGGAGATCTCCATGGGCTTATTGGATTATTTTCTTTTGGCGCTGATCGCCCTGGCCGCGCTTTTGGCCCTTGTGCGGCTGATCCGCTCCCGGGGAAGCTGCTCCTGCGGCGGCAGCTGCGCCGGCAACTGCGCCGGCTGCTCGATGAACTGCAAATCGAAGAAAAAGTAAAAATCGCCGCGGCGGAGGGGAATTCTTTCCTCTCCGCCGCGGCGCTTTTTCTTCAAAGTGCTATTCCTGCAGAGCGCCGATTTTCCGCAGGGTCTGCAGGATCTCCTCCACGTCGGCGGCGATCTGCTCCCTTGGAGCGTCGTAGCGGGCGCACATGGCGTCCACAAGCTGCTCCTCGCTGCGCTCTTCGCCCAGCAGCTCCACGATGGCGGCGGCGCTGGCGTTGCAGCGGACCAGGCCGCCGAAGCCCTCCCCGCCTACGGCCACCAGAAACAGGGTGCCGTCGATCCTTTGGTGGGCAAAAATCTCTTTCAGACGCACGATCTCTCTCCTCTCAGCATGGAAGCTCCGGCGCTTCTTCCCGGGCCTCGCCCGGTTGTTTTCCCTTGTCCAGCTCGCAGCGCAGATCGCAGAGCAGCTCCAGCTCCCGGACCCGGCGGCACTGAAGCGGCTTTATGGGACAGCCGGTGAAGCTGGTACAGCTGGTGAGTCCGGGGCAGTCCCGGCAGCGCTCCGCCACCGGCTCCGGCCGGGTGAAGCGCCGCAGCAGCTCGGGCTTGACGATCCCCTCCCGGACGCTGCCATAGCTGGACCCGGCAGGCATCATGTCGCAGTTGAACAGCAGCCCCTCCGGGCTGATGACCTGGCTGCCGAAGGGGTTTTCAGCCATACACACCGTGTGGCGAAAGCGGTGCAGCGGCGCGGTGGGGGCGTAGGGAAAGCCCAGGTCTCTGGCCAGGACCTTCGCCTCCAGGCAGCGGCGGAACAGCTCCGCGTGCTCCCGGCTCTCCTTCTGGGCGTAGAGCGGGGTGAAATAGAAGTAAAAGCGCTCCTTCTTCGGCAGCGCGCCGGCAAGCTCCTCCAGCATCCGCCCCAGCCCGTCCACATTATCCCGATCCACGTTGCAGCGCAGCACCACGGCAATGGGGGCCTCCGACAGGCGGCGGAGCACGTCCAGCAGCTCCCGCCAGGCGGAGGGATAGGCGAAGCGGTAGTTCTTGCGGCGGTTATACTCCTCCTCCGGGCCGTCCAGCGTGATCTGGAGCCGACGGATGCGCCAGGGGCCGCACATCTTCTCCAGGATCTTTTCGTCGATCAGGATGCCGTTGGTGATCATGGCGGCGTCAAAATCCACTCCCGCTCCCGCCATGGCCTCGCTGATCCGATCTATGACCTGCGGCGCCGCCAGGGGCTCCCCGCCGAACCAGCGCAGATGGACCTTGTGCGCGGGATCCCGGCCGCGCAGGATGTGGGCGACGGTCTCCTCCACGGTCTCCCGGCTCATGGAAGCGACGGACATCCCCTGCTCCACGCAGTAGAAGCAGCGGGCGTTGCAGGCAGTGGTGGGCAGGATGGTGAAGCTCGAGGGCCGACTCCGGGCCGTGCGCAGGCGCAGCAGCCGCTGCAGCCCCTCGAACAGCGCCGTCTCGTCCTTCTCCGCCGGGACCAGGAACCAGTGTTCCGCGAGGAAGCGCCGATCCTCCGGCGAGAGGGCCGGCTCCGGCTCCCGGACCGCCCGATACAGCGCCGGGTCCACCCGCAGGCACTGTTTGGTCAGGCTCTGGAAGAGATAACGGCCGCCCCGATGCTCAAAGGCAAGCAGGAAGATCGACGGGCGAAGCGCGGCGTTCTCCGTGCCGCTCTGCTTCCGCAGGATCCCCGCCGCTGCCGGGTCCGGGGCAAAGATTTCCTGGATCACGGGCCGCTCCTTTCCGCCGTTCCCCTCCGGGCAAAACGGCGCAGAAATGCCAAAGGCGCGATGCAGGTGTGCCCCGCTCGCGCCTTAACTGGATTGCAGAACTCAGCCAAAAAGCCGGATCAGAAGTCTCCCTCGTCGTTGAGTGGGATGATGGGAAGCTCATCGTCCTCCGCTCCGCAGGCGACAGGAGGCCCGCTCTCCGTGATCACGTCCGTCAGGAAATAGTCCACTTCCAGCCGAGGCTTTTCATACTTTTCCATGAAAATGCCCTCCTCCAACAAATCATAGATCCGGACAGGGTAAGCCTGTCCGATAAAACTTGCTTTCAACAGAGTTATTATATGCTGTATTCCGGGTCTTGTCAAGAGCGACCGGCGTTTAGGGCGTGCAGCTAAGGGAGTCGATAGGTTTTTCAAGGCCCTTTTCCGCCCATACGGCACAGAAAACACCGGAAATACACAAAGTATTCCCGGTGTTTTCTATATTGTCTGGACGAAAAAACGCTCTCGCAAAA
>CACYLY010000012.1 GCA_902775355.1 Oscillospiraceae bacterium | reverse complement strand
ACCTCTTTCTTGTGGCTAATGGTTTGTGGTGAATTCATTAAACCACTTTGAGGTGCCCTCTGTCTTTATTTTTCCTACATCTATTTTACACTAAGGTGAGAAAGAGAATCATTCCGAATGAGAAAGAGAATCATTCCGAAATTCACAATTTGTATTTACTTTGACAGAAAGGCCGTGATAAAATAATAAATTGAGAATGAATCGATCGAGGGATCCCTATGCTGAAGCTGGTTTCCGTCAAAAAAGACTATACCGTCGGCGAGTTCACGGTCCACGCCCTGAAAGGCGTCGATCTGAGCTTCCGGGAGCACGAATTTGTGGCGATCCTGGGACACTCCGGCTGCGGAAAGACCACCCTGCTGAACATCGTGGGCGGTCTGGATCAGTATACCTCCGGGGATCTGGTCATCAACGGAAAATCCACCAAGGACTTTACAGACAGCGACTGGGATACTTACCGCAATCATTCCATAGGCTTTGTTTTTCAGTCTTACAATCTGATCCCGCATCAGACGGTGCTGGCCAACGTGGAGCTGGCGCTGACCCTCTCCGGCGTGGGGCCGGCTGAGCGGAAGGCCAGGGCCACCGAGGCGCTGGAAAAAGTGGGGCTGGGCGATCAGCTGAACAAAAAGCCCAATCAGATGTCCGGCGGTCAGATGCAGCGGGTGGCCATTGCCCGCGCCCTGGTGAACAACCCGGATATCCTGCTGGCCGACGAGCCCACCGGCGCCCTGGATTCGGACACCTCGGTGCAGATCATGGAGATCCTGAAGGAGATCGCCAAGGACAAGCTGATCATCATGGTCACCCACAACCCGGATCTGGCCAACGGCTACGCCAGCCGCATCATCCGCCTGAAGGACGGCCTGATCGTGGGGGACAGCGACCCCTATGAGGCGGAGGACGCCGAGACCACGGCGCCCTTAGGGAAGAAGACCTCTATGCGCTTTTTCACCGCTCTGGCCCTGTCCATGAACAACCTGATGACAAAAAAGGCCAGGACCCTGCTCACCGCTTTTGCCGGCAGCATCGGCATCATCGGCATCGCGCTGATCATGTCTCTCTCCAACGGTATTCAAAATTATATCGACAAGGTCCAGGAGGACACGCTTTCCAGTTACCCCATCACCATCCAGGCCCAGAGCATGGATATGATGACCATGATGACCGCCATGATGGGCGCCCAGGCGGAGACCACGAATTTCCGCCATGAGAAGGACGCGGTCTATTCCAGCGCGGTATTGTACAACATGGTCAACTCCATCTTCTCCTCCGGGGGCGAATCCAATAACCTGACGGCCTTTCGCGCTTATCTGGAAGACGAAAACAGTGAGATCCGACCTTATATCAGTTCGGTCCAGTATTCCTATGACGTGGACCTGACGCCCTATGCCGAGGATGTGAACGGCTATATCGGCAGGACGGACGCGGCCCAGATCCTGCAGACGGCCATGTCCGCCGCCTTCGGCGGGGATTACTCCAGCTATTTTGCAACCTACGGGCAGATGTACAGCACGCTGAACGTTTGGCAGGAAATGCTGCCGGGGGAGAACGGAGAGCTGATCAATCCGCTGCTGGCCCAGCAGTACGAGCTGATCTACGGCCGCTGGCCGGAAAAGTATAACGAAGTCGTGCTGATCGTCAATGAGAACAACGAGGTCTCCGACCTGGTGCTCTATTCCCTGGGATTGAAGTCCAACGACTCCATTGCCGAGAGCATGAACGCGGTGGTCTCCGCCGAGGAGCTGGACGCCACGGTGGAGAGCTGGAGCTATGAGGAAATCTGCGGCAAGACCTTCCGTTACATTTTCCCGGCGGATCAGTTCCAGTACAACGAGGAGACGGGGGAGTACGTAGATCTGACCGAGGAGGAGCTGGGCCTGCGCACGCTGTTCAACAACGGCCTGGAGATCCGCATCGTAGGCATCATCCGCAAGGACGGAGACGCGCTCTCCGGGATGCTCTCCGGCTCCGTGGGCTATCCCCATGCCCTGGTGGAGTATATCTCGGAGGAGAGCGCCGAAAAAGAACTCGTCAAGCGCCAGCTGGAGGATCCGGAGCACGAGGTCTTCACCGGTCTGCCCTTCCTGGATCGGGAGGACGAGGCTTTGACCAAGAGCCGCAAGGCGGACGCCGCCCGGGAGTATATCGAAAAAGCCGACACCCACCAGATCGCGGAGATCTACATCCAGTACATGTGCGAGCCGGACGAGGCCTATCTGCAGCAGATGATCGACGAACAGCTGGAAGGCACTTCCCGGGAGGATATCGAAAAGAACATCCTGGACTATTATCCGGAATACGCCGCCATGCTCAGCCAGATGGACGATGAAACGCTGGACGTTTATATGCGCCAGATGATCGGCGAGCAGGCAAAGACCCAGTATGCCGCCCAGATGCGCGCGCTGTACGAGGAGCTCAGCGACGAGGAGCTGGCGGAGGACTTCCAGCTTTTGAGCCTGGAGGAGAAGGACTACCTCTGGATCTATGAAAACGCCATGCCCCCGGTGTATTCCACCAGCACCCTGAAGGACACGCTGAAAAAGCTTGGCTATGTGGATCTGGAGACTCCCAGCGCCATCAACATCTACGCCAACTCCTTCGAGAACAAGGACAGCATCGGCGAGGCCATCGATCACTACAACGATTCGGTGGCGGAGGAGGACCAGATCAAGTATACCGACGTGGTGGCGCTGCTGATGAGCTCCATCACCACCATCATCAATGTCATCAGCTACGTGCTTATCGCCTTTGTGGCCATCTCCCTGGTGGTGTCTTCCATCATGATCGGCATCATCACCTATATCAGCGTTCTGGAGCGCACCAAGGAGATCGGCATCCTCCGGGCCATCGGCGCCTCCAAGCGGGACGTTTCCCGGGTCTTCAACGCGGAGACCTTCATCATCGGCCTGGCCGCGGGCGTCATCGGCATCGCCGTGACGCTGCTGCTGAACATCCCCATCAACATCATCGTACACAATCTCACCGGCATCCTGGCCCTGAATTCCACGCTTCCGCCCCTGGGCGGCGCGGCTTTGGTGGGAATCAGCGTGTTCCTGACCTATATCGCCGGCCTGATCCCTTCGGGACTGGCCGCCAAGAAGGACCCGGTGGAAGCCCTGCGGACCGAATGATAAAAACACAGAACAATCTCCCCGGTCGAATGACCGGGGAGATTCGTTTACATGGCTTCGATTTCTTTGATGATGTATTCGTTTCCCGTAACAAGGAAGGTGTTGCCGCTGCCGCAGTAGGGGCAGATCTTTTTGTACTGCATGGTGGAATAGGTCTTGCCGCAGTCCTGGCAGTAGGTGACGGCCTCCAGCTTCTCGATGATCAGCTCCGTCTCCTGGAAGTGCTCGGTCTTCTTGCGGGCGTATTCCCAAAACTCCTGTAAGTATTCCGGGATGATACCGCTGACCTCGCCGACCTGGAGCGTGATGGAGCCGACCTTGGTGAGCTGGTTTTCCGCCATCAGCTGCTCCACCGTGTCAATGACGTAATAGATGGTTCCCAGCTCGTGCATTACTTGGCCTTCCGCTTGATTCTGATCGCCTGCTTGGCGGCGTACTTCAGCATGGGACCGACCTTGTCCTCGCAGCGGACCATCTTGGAGGCCTCGGGCACGTCGCGCTGCAGGTGGATGGCGTCGAACATGCAGCGGGTGGTGCAAAGGCCGCAGCCGATGCAGCGGTTGGGATCCACCACGCTGACGCCGCAGCCCAGGCAGCGGCTGGCCTCGGTCTTGACCTGCTCCTCGGTGAAGGTGAGCCGGTCGTGCTCGAAGGTCTTGAGCTTGAGAGGATCATGCTGGATCTCCTGACGGGCGGGCTTGTCGTAGGAATCCAGGGAGAAGGCCAGCTGGTCCTTGTTGAGCTCGTAGAACTGGCGGAGGTTGCGGCCGCGGGTGAGGCTCTGGCCGTCCTGCACGAAGCGATGCAGGGACTCAGCGCCTTCCCGGCCGGCGGCAATGGCGTCAATGGCGAACTTGGGACCGGTGTACACGTCGCCGCCGACGAAGATGTCCTTCTGCTCGGTCTGGTAGGTGACGGGATCGGCGATGGCGTTGCCCTTCTTGCCGGTCTTCAGCTCGCCGATGTCCAGCTTACCCCAGTCGATGGCCTGACCAACGGCGGCCAGCACGGAGTCGACCTCGATGGTCTCGAACTTGCCGGTGCCCACGGGGGCGCGGCGGCCCTTCTCGTCGGGCTCGCCCAGCTCCATGATTTCCACCTTCAAACCGGTGACCTTGCCGTTTTCGCCCAGGATCTCCGCGGGACCGTTGAGGAAGCAGAACTTTACACCCTCGGCCTTGGCCTCGGCGATCTCCTCCTTGTCGGCGGGCATCTCTTCCTCGCTGCGGCGGTAGATCACATAGGTGTCGGCGCCAAGACGCACGGCGGTGCGGCACACGTCCATGGCCACATTGCCGCCGCCGATGACGGCGCACTTCTTGCCGATCTCGGGCTTGTTGCCAAGATTGACCTCCCGCAGGAAGTCCACGCCGCCGTACACGCCGGAAAGATCCTCGCCGGGGATGTGGAGCTTGGAGCTCTTCTGGGCGCCGATGGCCACATAGAAGCCCTTGTAGCCCTGCTCGCGCAGCTGCTGGATGGTGATATCCTTGCCGATCTCGGTGTTCATCTGGAAGTGGACGCCCATTTTCTCCAGGACTTCGATCTCGCCCTTCAGGGCGCTGCGGTCCAGACGGTAGCTGGGGATGCCCATGATGAGCATGCCGCCGGGGGCGGGGTTGCGGTCGAAAACGGTGACGTTCTCGTAGCCCATCCGCGCCAGGTAGTAGGCGCAGCTCAGGCCGGCGGGGCCGGCGCCGATGATGGCGACCTTCTCGGGATAGGGCTTGTCGATGGGACGGCGGTACAGACGCTCGGGGATGTAGCGCTCCTCGCTCTTCAGATCCTGCTCGGCGATGAACTTCTTGATTTCGTCAATGGCCAGGGCCTTGTCCATGGCGCCGCGGGTGCAGGCCGCCTCGCAGCGGCGGTTGCAGACGTAACCGCAGACGGAGGGGAAGGGGTTGTCCTGCTTGATGAGCTTCAGAGCGTCCAGATAACGGCCTTCTTTGGCCAGCTTGATGTAACCCTGGATGGCGATGTGGGCGGGGCAGGCGGTCTTGCAGGGGGCGGTGCCGCTCTCGTGGCAGTTCTCCCTGTTCTTGGTCACATAGTCGGGCGACCACTTGTCCTCGCCCCATTTGAGGCCGGAGGGAAGCTCCTGCTGAGGATACTGGACTTCACCGGTCTGCGTGCAGAGCTTCTGGCCCAGCTTCACGGCGCCGGCGGGGCAGACTTCCACGCACTTGCCGCAGGCCACGCACTTCTCCTTGTCCACATGGGCCCGGTAGGCGGAGGCGGACAGGTTGGGGGTGTTGAAATACTGGCTGGTGCGCAGGGCGAAGCAGACGCCCAGGTCGCAGTTGCAGAGACCGAAGATCTTGTCCTGTCCGTCGATGTTGGTGGTCTGGTGGACGTAGCCGTTCTCCTCGGCCCGCTGGCAGATGTGTAGGGCCTCCTCCTTGGTGATGGGACGGCCTTTGCCGGTCTCGATCAGATACTCGGCAAAGTCGCCCAGACCGATGCAGCAGTCGTCCTGGATCTCGCCGGAGCCCTCGCCGTAGAGACGGCGGGCGTTGCGGCAGGAACAGTAGCCCACGGAGAGCTTGCCGTCATACTTGTCCAGCCAGTGGGAGATGTGCTCGATGGAAAGAGACTTGCTCTCGGACTGAATGGCTTTCTCCACAGGCAGCACGTGCATGCCGATGCCGTCGCCGCCGGGGGGGATCAGATGGGTCTTGCCTTCCAGGGGCAGGAAGGTCATCTTGTCAAAAGCGTCCGCCAGCTCGGGATACTTCTCGACCTGCCAGAGGACCATGTTGGTCATCTCGGCAATGCCGGGGACAAAGAGCTGGACGTACCACTGTTTCTCGTGCTGGGGATTCTCCCAGTGATACTCCACGATGCCGTGCTTGGCCGCGTCTGTGAGCAGCTCCTCGCAGCGCTGCTCGCTCTTGCCGGTGAGTTTTGCGATCTCCTTGATGGTCTTGGGCTTGCGCAGACCCATTTTCAGCATGATTTCCGCGATCTCGTCGTTGGAGCAGGCCCGGTCCAGGATGATGTACTCCGGATCAGTTTCGGTCAGCCGCTTCAAGCCGAGCTTATAGGGGATGCGGTCTGTGATCATTTTGCCAAGGTCAAATAAAATCTCTCTCGCCATAATCGATCTCCCTTCAAAAGCTTATGTGTAGTTTGGTCCATGTATAAAATGCTCTAAATTATACTAACATGTCCAAAATCCATTTGCAAGATACAATCAGCTCCAGCCTGTATAAATGTGTGGGCTTTGCGAAAGAGTAAGAAAAAAAGATTGATTCTCTTGACAAGATGTAGTACAATGCCATCGTGGCTTTTGACAAGGCTGCACTAATCATGTTCTGTGTCGTCTGACCCCGGTAAGCAGCGTTGAAGATCCGGTCTCGCGCAAGGTCGACCCGTGAACCATGTCAGGCGGGGAACCGAGCAGCATTAAGCGGTGTTCGGCTTGTGCCGTGAGGTCGCCGGGTCCGAGCCGGCTGCCGGCGGTAACGGGCGTAGCGCATGATTCGGAGCCAGGTGTGCAGTCTTGTCAAGAGCCATATTCTGCAGAAAGGGGGGAGCCGTTTTGTATCAGGCGCTGTACCGCAAATGGCGGCCCCAGACCTTTGACCAGGTCATCGGGCAGCAGCATATCACCGAGACGCTGAAGAATCAGGTGAAAAACGGCCGCCTCTCTCACGCCTACCTCTTCATCGGCACCCGCGGCACCGGCAAGACCACCTGCGCCCGGATCCTGGCCCGGGCGGTGAACTGCGAGCACCCGGAAAACGGAAATCCCTGCGGGAAATGCCCGGCCTGCCACGGCATCCTGGAGGGCAGCGTCATGGACGTGGTGGAGCTGGACGCGGCCTCCAACAACGGCGTCGACAATGTCCGCGCCCTGCGGGAGGAAGCGGTGTTTTCTCCCAGCACGGTGAAGAAGCGCGTTTATATCATCGACGAGGTCCACATGCTCTCCATGCCGGCCTTCAACGCCCTGCTGAAGATCCTGGAGGAGCCGCCCGAGCACCTGATGTTCATCCTCGCCACCACGGAGCTGCAGAAGGTCCCCGCCACGATCCTTTCCCGCTGCCAGCGGCACAGCTTCCGCCGCCTGGACGCGGAGACGATCGCGAGCTATCTGCTGGATATCGCCGGAAGAGAAAAGCTCATGCTGGAGAAGGATGCGGCGGACCTGATCGCCCGCCTGTCGGACGGCGGCGTGCGGGACGCGCTGAGCCTTCTCGATCAGTGCTCCATGCATGCGCGCATCGACACGGACGCAGTGTACAGCAGCGTGGGTCTGGCCGGCAAAAGGCGGATCTCCGAACTGCTGGACGCGGTGCTGAAGCATGACACCGCAAAGGCCCTGCAGCTTTTCTCTGGCATGTGGATGGACGGGAAGGACCCCGCCTCCGTCCTGAAGGAACTGAGCGGCCTCCTGCGGGATGTGATGATGATCCGCGTGGCCCCCAAGGCCGGGCTCAACCTGATCTCCGGCGGCTTCGAGGAACGGACGCTGCAGTATTTCGGGAAACGGATGACGACAGAGACGGTAGTCGCCGCCATGGACACGATCCAAAACACCTTGAGCGGTCTGCGTGATGTCAACAATCCCCGTACCGCGGCGGAGCTTTGCCTGGTCTCCCTCAGCTGTCACGCGGACGGGGACAGTATTGCCGGACTTCGCGCTCGTATCTCCAGACTGGAAGAACAGGTGGAAAGCGGCGCTATTCCGCAGCCGACCCCGACGATCCGTCCTCAGCCGCCGGAAGAGGAGATTTTGTGGGAAGACATGGATCTGCACGCGGAGGAGGATGAGAATGCGGTATTCTTCCCAGCGTCGGTGACGGAAGAAGCGCCGGAGGAAGAGAATTGGGAAGAACCGATCGAGCTTCCCGTGCTTGAAAGCATGCCGTCTCTGCCTGAGACGAGTCCCTCCTGTTCGGAAGAGAAGCAGCCGGAAACGGAAAACGGTTCCACGGACTGGGAACAGATCCGCGACGCTACGCTGCCCCTGCTCCCGGTTGACACGCGCATCCTGCTGGACGATCCGGACCGCGTCAGCGGAAGGATCGAGGGGAATGTGCTGATCGTGGAAGCACAGACGGAGTTTGTGGTCAAGCGCTTTCAAAAGCCGGATGTGGCGGAGAGCCTGATGAAAGCAGCGCGGAAGGTTTGCGGAAGAGAGCTGCGTGTGCAGGTGGGACTGAAGCCGGCGGGAGATCGGCCTACACGCAGTCTGGAAGATTTAAAACAGTTCAAGGAAGTTCATTTCATACCGGAATAAAAAAATAAGGCCGCAATACGGCAGAACGGAGAGAATACTATGGCAAAAGGCGGATTTCGCGGGGGTATGCCCGGCAATCAGGCAAACATGATGAAACAGGCCCAGAAGATGCAGCAGGAGTTTATGAAAATGCAGCAGGAGCTGGAGTCTTCGGAGTTTGAATTCACGGCCGGCGGCGGCGCGGTGAAGGCCGTTGTCAGCGGCACCAGGGAGTTTTCCTCCATCACCATCGACCCTGAAGTGGTGGATCCCGAGGACGTGGAAATGCTCCAGGATCTGATCCTCACCGCTGTGAACGGCGCGTTGAAGAAGGCCGACGAGCAGACCAGCAAGGCCATGAACAAGCTTCAGGGAGGCTTCGGCGGTTTCCCCGGCCTCTTCTGAGGGAAAGAAAAACGGCCGCACCGAAAGGTGCGGCCGTTTTAGGCTGTCGACAAAGCCTGATGGCTTTGCCGACAGAAGGGGCTTCAGCCTGCTGCGCGCACTCGCTTGCGGGGGACGCTCGCACACTTGCAGGCTGCAAAGTGTGATTCCCGAGGTACACGCCCCCGGGAATCACGTATTATACTTTATTTTTCGCTCTGGCTGACGGGATTCGAACCCATACCGGTTTGCGCGGGCAGATTAGGGCTGAGGCTTCGTTCCAGCCCTTGAAAATACAGAAGTATTCCCTGCGGTCTGCGCCTTGCCTCAGCCCAAATCTGCTCCGTGCGAACTGCGCAGCACCTGTGAACTGGCAGTTTTCGAGAGATTTTTGCGCCCAACGAGCGCAGCTGGGCTGGCGCCCAGCAAGGGAGGCGGGACAAAAAGATCCGAAAAGGGACGTTCACAGGCGGCATGTGTTCGGATCTCGTCAGCCCAACGAGGCGAAAAACTCGGTGAGACCTTTTTGTTATTACTTTTTCTGCACACAGAAGACAGACGCATCGAAAGGTACAGCTTTTTTCAAGATAGAGATTATTTGACCACAAAAATGTGGTAGTAGTAATCGGCGCCTGCGAGGGAGTAGAGCTTCACGATCATGCACAGCTGACCGCCATCGTTCACGAAGAGCTGACAGTCGGAAGTGAAGTTTTCCTTTGCGACGCTCTTGTTATACCGATCCCAGTACATCTGGTCATGATCGATTTGTGCGTAGTTCTGCTCAAAGTGCTGCCGCATCACCTGCACCGCCTGCTCTAGAAACTGCTCCTTCGTCATCCCGAAACGCTGAAGCAGCTGCTCGTCGGTGACTTCCGTCTTGCTCGAGGCGTCGAAATTCACGGTGTAGTAGCTTTCAAAACCCCAATCGGTGTCCGTTTCGCAGACGATCGAAATCAACTGACCGTTGATGCTGATCTTGTAGTCCACCTGACAGATGCCCAGGCTGGTGCCTTCTTCCATCGCGTCCTTCGCGGACTTGACGTCAGGGTAGAGGGCCGAGAAAAGCTCCTGATTCAGGCGCGTGGCGTCCGTTCCGGAAGCCTGAATGGCGGGGATCCGAAGAACATAGTTCCAGGTGTTGTTGAAACCGTCGCTGTAGGTCCCGGCCTCATAGAGAGCGTCATAGATCACCACCGGCTCCGGTGTGGCCGGCGGTTCCGGCTCCGCGGTCACCGTCGGCTCCGGCGCCGGCGTCACCGTCGGTTCCGGCACGGGGGAGGGGCTGGACGCGGCTGGGGACGGCGTTACCACGCTGGGTGCGGAAATCGGCTGCGACGGGGAGAAAAGGCCGCAGGCGGAGAGCAGAACGGAAAGCAGCAAGACGAGGCAAAGCGTTTTTTTCATAGGAAACCCGCCTTTCTTTTTTTGTCCATTGTATCATGAAAGAGACGGTCCTACAAGTCCGTTTTTCCTTTCTCGGAGGTCCATATCATGCTGAAAAAGGCCTATCTTGAAATTTCAAATCTCTGCAATCTCCATTGCAGCTTCTGCCCCGGCACCCGCCGGGAAAGCCGGATGCTGAGCGAGGAGGAATTCCGGCTTCTGGCAGGGAAGCTGCGGGGGCAAACGGAATACCTGTACTTTCATCTGATGGGTGAGCCGCTGCTTCACCCAAGACTGCGGGAGCTGCTGGAAATCGCCGAGGACCTTGGCTTCCGCGTGATGATCACCACAAACGGAACGCTGCTGCGAGAACGGGGAGAGCTGCTGCTGGCGTCGGATGCGGTGCACAAGGTGAACCTGTCCCTGCAGTCCTTTGAGGCAAACGAAGCCGGAGACCTGCGGGACTATGTGCTCTGCTGCGCCGACTTTGCAATGATCGCCGCCGAACGGGGGATCCTTTGCGAATTCCGCCTATGGAATCAGGGCGGGCTGGAAACACGGAACCGGGAGATCCTGAGCCTCCTGGAGGAGCGCTTTCCGAAACCTTGGAGCGAGAGCAGAAACGGCAAAAAGCTTGCGGAGCGGGTCTGGCTGGAACCGGGGGAACGCTTTGACTGGCCGGACCTGGAACTGGATGAGCTGCGGGAGACGGGCTTCTGCTACGGCCTGCGGGATCAGATCGGCGTCCTGTGCGACGGGACCGTGGTGCCCTGCTGCCTGGATCATGAGGGGGATATCCCCCTTGGGAATCTTTTTAAGCAGGAGCTGGACGAGATCCTGAACAGTCCCCGGGCCAGGGCAATGTACGAGGGCTTTTCCCGGCGCATAGTGGTGGAGCCCCTATGTCGGCGCTGCGGATACGCCAAAAGGTTTCAAAAATGAGAAGCGGGAGCGAAAGGCTCCCGCTTCTCATTTTCGAAATACGATTAAAGTCCCAGCCAGCGGCCGATCCGGTTGAAGAATCCTCCGATGGAGTCGATGATGACGCCGGCCTTGCTGATCCACCCGGTCTGTTCCGTTTTGGCGCCGGAAAGCTTGGTGAGAGTGCCCTGTACGTACTCCACATTGTAGCGGAGAGCTTCCGTGTCAAGCTTTTCGAAAGAACGGCAGAGAGAGATCAGCTGATTGATTTGCTTGTCGCTGAGCTTCACATTGTACTCTCCTGCGATGTTTCGGATGGTGGTGCGCAGCTGCTCGTCGCTCATGTTCCGGGTCTCGTCCAGCATCAGCTTCAGCTCATTGACGATGGCGGTGGAGTCCATGCTGCCGATCTCGCCGGCAAGATCCCCGGTGATGGTCAATTCCTGGGTACTGATGAGCTTGGCAAGATCGTCCAGCTTTTTGCCGGTCATATCCTCATAGGCTTTGTAGACGCCGGTGAGAGCCGCCGTGCCGCTGACGCCGAAGGGCGCGGCCACCACGATCCGGGCGTCGGTAATGCCAACGGTGGCCAGGGCGCTCATATACATTTCCGGGGTGCACCAGGTGATGTTGCTGGTGGTCACGTTCATGCCGGAACCGCTTGGCAGCAGCTCCACGTACACGCTGGAGATCGACCGGGTCCCGATCAAAGCGGGGTCCACATAGCCGTCCAGATACTGCCGCTCTTCCTGGTTGGTGACGCGCAGCTCGATCACGCTGCCGCGGGAAACGCCGAAAGCTTCGTAAACCTGAGAGATCTGTTCGTCTGTCAGGTCCGCCGCGATGACGGCCCGGCTCTGATTCAGATCCGCATAAGCGGGAACGCTCATGGAGAGGAGAAGAAACAGGACCAGCAGCAGGGAGCATATTCTTTTCATGATCCACGTCCTTTCAACATATGCATATTCCATACGCAGAATCTTATAAAACACCGCTTTCGCGGTTGGGGAAAGAATAGCATGGAGGGGCGCAAAAAGAAAGTCCTTTTTGTGAATATTAAGAAAGCTTATGTTTTTGAAACTGATGGACGAAACGCTGTGGACGCTGCTTTTTCTGCCTCTTTTTCTCCTTTGCGCGCTTGTCATCTTTCCGCAGCTGCCGCAGCTGCTGAAGCCTCTGGGAAGAAGGGGAGAGAGGCAGGAGGAACGGGAGGGGAGCCTTCGCCCCTTTCAAGCGGCCGGGACCGTGCTGGCTGCGACGGTAGGCACGGGGAACATAGTGGGCACGGCTCAGGCCATCGCCATGGGCGGCCCGGGCGCGGTGTTCTGGATGTGGATCGCCGCGATCCTCGGATGCGCGGTAAAGGCGGGGGAAATCGCCTGCGGTCATCGTTTCGGCGGAGCAATGCAGTACATCCGGGCGCTTCTGGGCAGGATCCCGGCGGCGTTTTATGCTGCGCTCGCGCTGTTCTCGACCCTGCTGGTGGGCAATATGGCCCAGGTCAATGCCTCCGTCCTGGCCCTGGATGAACTAAGGATCTTTCCTCCGGGCTGGGGGCGTGTCTTTCTCTGCATCGTGCTTGGGGCTCTGGCTGCGCTGTGCCTGTGCGGAGGCGTCAGGGCTGTGGGAAGGATCTGCGCCGTGTTTGTACCGTTTATGACTCTGATTTACGTGCTGGGGGCGCTTCTGTTTTTGAACGAAAGGCATCGGGAGATCCTTCCGGCGCTGCGGAGCATCGTGCGGGGAGCCTTCGGCGCGCCGGCGGCTTTGGGCGCGGCGTCGGGCCTGAGCATGAAGCAGGCGCTGCTCTGGGGATTGCGCAGGGGAGCGTTTTCCAACGAGGCGGGCCTGGGAAGCGCAGCCAATATCCACGGCTGTGCGGGAGGATCCGATCCGGCGAAAAACGCCCTTTGGGGTGTTTTTGAAGTGCTCGTGGATACGATCCTGCTGTGTACGCTCAGCGCGCTGGTGATCCTCTGCAGCGGGCTTGAGGTACCCCGAGGCGTTTTGCCCGGTCCGGAGCTTACGAAAGCCGCCTTCGCACAGGCCTGGGGGGACCGGGGAGCGTCTTTGTTCGTTGGACTTGCGCTGGCTTTTTTCGGGTTCAGCACGGTACTGGGATGCTACGTGACCGGGCAGCGCTGCGCTTCCTGGCTGGGACTGGAAGAGAAGAAGTTTCGTCTGCTTTATCTTTTCTGCTGCTTCATGGGCGGCATCGTACCGCTTGAACTGATCTGGAATACAGCGGACGCCGCCAATGTATGGATGGCGACGCCCAATCTTCTGGCGCTGATCCTGGTCTTCTGGGGCGGCCTTTCCGGAAAACGGGAGGCTTGACTTCCCTTGGGAAGCTGGTATACTGAGGGCAGCTTTTTTCGGGAGGATCCCCATGACCCATCTGAAACGAACCGCCGTTTTCCTGCTGCACCTCGGAACCTCCGCCCTCGTGCAGTTTAGTCTGCTGCGCTTGATCTTAAGAGAGAATGGAGCTTCCCTCGCCGCGGTTTTGGCTTACATGCTGCCTGCGGTCGTGCTTTGCCTGGCGGACCTGATCCTGTCCGTTTTTCTGCTGCGGGACGGAAAGCCTGGCCGCTACGCCTCCATGGCGCTGCATTTCTGGGACCTTGTTTTGATATTTCCGATCCTGATCCTGGGCATTTTCGGCATTCTTTCCGGCGGAAGCGGAACAAGCTTCGCGGCCTGTGTGCTGCTGATAGATCTGCTGCTCGTCACAGAGCGATCGACAGCCTTTGTGCTGCTGGATCCGGCAAGGAAAGAGTAATGCGCGGCCGCCTCTAAGGCGGCCCTTTCATTTCCAGAAAATTAAAGATTCCGCTCTTGCTCCTCTCTTCGGAATGGTGTAATATGTTTGCAGTTAGGCAGAGGACAGGGGAGAACGCGGATGAAAATTTGGAACGCTTTTTTGGACCTTCTCTTTCCGCCCCGCTGCGCCTTTTGCCGCAGATTGACCCAGAAAGGGGCGGCCATCTGCCCGCTCTGCAGGGACAGGCTTCCCTATACGAACGCTGCCGCCAGGCAGGAGTTCCCCGGCCTGGACGGCTGCTGGTCCGCACTGTACTACGTGGATTCGGTCCGTGCTTCGCTGCTGCGTTACAAGTTCGGCGGACTCAATCTGTACGCGAAACCTTATGGGGAAATTCTTGCAAAATGTATTGACGAAAACAAAATTTCCTGCGATAGTATTACATGGGTCCCGCTGAGCCGCAGAAGGCTGCGCAAGCGAGGCTATGATCAGGCGAAGCTCTTGGCGCAGGAGACGGCCGGGCATCTGGGCGTCCCCTGTGTTCCCATGCTTCGGAAGCTGCGGAACAATCCTCCCAATTCCGGCACGGGCAGCGCCGAGAAACGCAGACAGAACGTAAAGAACGTATATGCTCCGCTGAAAGGGGCGGAGATCAGCGGCAAGCACATCCTGCTGATAGACGATATCGTCACCACCGGGGCCACCTTGTGCGAGTGTGCCAAAGTGCTGAAGGCCGCCGGCGCTTCCGCCGTGACCGGCGCGTCACTGGCGCGCAGAAAAAACTGAAAAAAACGCACGGGATCTTTCCGTGCATCACATGACTTGTTTCCCCGGGTTCATACTCGCCGCGGGAACAGAGGAGAAACTGTATGGTTATTTTTGAGAGAGATATCGCTGTCGATATGGGCACCTCCACCACGCTGCTCTTCGAACAGGGCAAGGGCGTTGTTGCCAGAGAGCCGACCGTCGTCGCCATCGATCGGGTAACGGGCAAGATTTCCAAGGTCGGGCAGGACGCCCAGAAGATGATGGGCCGCACGCCGGCCAATATCGTCGCCATCCATCCCGTCAACGCCGGCGTCATCTGCGACTATGAGATGGCCGCCCAGATGCTGCGGGAGCTGGTGAGCCGCATCACCTCCTTCAGCCTTTTCAAGCCATGTGTCCTGGCCTGCGTGCCAAGCTCCATTACCGGTGTGGAGGAGCGCGCTATGATCGACGCCGCCATCGAGGCCGGCGCCAGAAAAGTTTATCTGCTGGAGACCGCCGTAGCCACTGCGCTGGGCGCCGGCGTGGATATTTCCCGGCCTGAGGGGCACATGATCATCGACATCGGCGGCGGCACCACAGAGATCGCCATCATCTCCGCCGGCGGCGTCGTGGAGTGCGAGTCCATCAAGGTGGCCGGCGCAAGCTTTGACGAGGCCATCGTGAAATATGTCAGAAGAAAGTACAATATGCTCATCGGCCTGAACGCTGCGGAGGAGATCAAGCGCAGCATCGGCTGCGTGATGCAGCGGCCCGACATGGGTGTGGAGGAGGTCAAGGGAAGAAACCTGGGAAACGGTCTTCCCAAGCAGGTGAACATCAACGCCAACGAGCTGATCGAAGCTTTCGTGGATCCCATGAACTATATCCTGGAAGCGATCCATACGGTGCTGGAGCGCACGCCGCCCTCTCTGGTCGGCGATCTGGACACCAACGGCATCATCATGTCCGGCGGCGGCAGCCTGATCTACGGCATGGACCGCCTGATCGAGCGCAGCACGGGCATCCGCACCTCGGTTGTTGACGATCCGGTTTCCTGCGCCGCTTACGGCGCCGGCAAGATGCTCAAGAATCTTGAGGACCTCCCGGACGGGATGCGCAACTTCTTCCGTATGCGGCAGCTGAAGGGCTGAAAAAACAGGAGGTGCCGGAGCGGTGAGCAATACCTTGGGGAAAATCCTTCAATTGGGACGGCGTGGACAGAAGCCGTCTTGTGCCGCCGTGGTTCTTGCAGCCGGCGGTTCCGTTCGCATGGGGAGCGACAAGATCCTGGCAAAGCTGGGGGAGATCCCGGTGCTGGCCAGGGCGCTGCGACCCTTTCAGGACTGCGAATATATCAGTGAGATCGTGGTGGTTACCAGCGCCGAGAAGCTGATGGAGGTCACCGAGCTATGCCGGGAGTACAACATCGGCAAAGTCAGCAAGGTGGTTTCCGGCGGCAAGACCCGGGCTGAGTCCGCCTTGACCGGCGTCTCGGAGGTCAGCGCAAAAGCGGAGCTGATCGCGGTACATGACGGCGCCCGTCCGCTGGTGACAGAGGATCTGATCCGTCGAACGGTGGAAGCCGCTTCAAAGAAGATGGCTGCGGTGCCTGCCATCCGCAGCACCGACACGCTGAAAATCGCAGGCGCGGACGGGGCCATCACAGGCACCGTGGATCGGGAAAGCACCTGGCGGATCCAAACGCCCCAGGTCTTCAAAGCCGATCTCATCAAGGGCGCTCTGACCAAGGCCATGAAACAGGGCGTTTCTCTGACGGACGACAGCTCGGCCATGGATCTTTTGGGTGTGAGGACGTATGTCGTCGACGGTGACGAGGAAAACATCAAGCTGACGAGACCCCTGGATCTGCTGTTGGCTGCTGCGATCCTGCGAGATCGGAGGGAGCGGGATGAGAATCGGGCAGGGCTATGACGTTCATCGCCTGGTGGAGGGCAGACGCCTGATCCTGGGCGGCGTGGAGATCCCCTATGAGAAGGGACTTCTCGGCCATTCCGACGCGGACGTGCTGCTGCACGCGCTAATGGACGCCCTGCTGGGCGCCGCCGCTTTGGGGGACATCGGCCAGCATTTTCCCGACAAGGATCCGCAGTACGAGGGAGCAGACAGTATGGAACTGCTCGGCCGCGTCTGCGCGCTGCTGCGGCAGAAGGGCTATCGGGTCGGGAACTGCGACTGCACCGTGATCGCCCAGCGTCCGAAGCTGGCGCCCTATATCCCCGCCATGCGGGAGAATATCGCAAGCGCACTCGGTATTCCGACGGATCGGGTCAGCGTGAAAGCTACCACGGAGGAAGGGCTCGGCTTCACCGGCGAAGGAGCGGGCATCGCCGCCCAGGCGATCGCTCTGCTGCTGGAAAGCGCCGACTGAGAGTGTACAACAAGTGAATCGAAGCATAGGATGGACTGCATCCCGTGCGGAAAACAGGACCCTGCCGGGCGGCGGGGTCCTGTTTTTTTGCTGATTTTGACAGAGGGGTTTTGCTATGAAACAGTATTGGATCAGTTTTCGTTCTCTGACCTATGCCCAGCGGGCCTCCCGCGTTCTGGAGCGAAAAGGCGTCACGGCGACCATTGTCCGTCTGCCTCAGGGGATCAGCAAAAAAGGCTGCGGATACGCCGTGATCCTACGCAGCGCTGTCCGTGAGGCGATCCGTGTCCTGGAGGAGCAGCACATCCCCTGGAGCCAGCTCTTTGCCCGCTCGGAAAGCGGAGAATTCCGGGAGGTGGAACCGTGATCTACCTGGACCATGCGGCAACCTCGCTGCTGAAGCCCGTGGCGGTGGAGCGGGCCGTTTCCCGTGCGCTGCGTACCATGGCAAGCCCCGGACGCGGCTCTCATGAGCCTGCCATGCTGGCGGCGGAAACGGTTTATCGCTGCAGGGAAGCCGCGGCGGCACTTTTTCATATGGAGGAACCGGAGCGGGTCGTATTCACCATGAACGCCACCCATGGCCTGAATATTGCGATCATAAGCCTTGCCTCGGAAGGGAGTCGGGTGCTGATCTCCGGCTTTGAGCACAATGCAGTGACCAGACCTCTCCACGCGCTGGGCGTGAAGCTTCAGGTGGCGGGCAGAAAGCTTTTTGATCCGGAAGATACGCTGCGTTCTTTTGCCGCGGCTATTCCCAGCAGCGATCTGGTGGTGTGCACGGCGGTGTCCAACGTCTTCGGATACCGGCTCCCGATTCAGGAGATCGCGGAGCTCTGCAGAAGGGAAGGAGTCCCTCTTGTCGTGGACGCCTCCCAGGCCGCCGGGGTGCTGGACCTGGATTTCCCCGCGCTGGGCGCAGCGTTCATGGCCATGCCGGGGCACAAGGGACTTCTCGGACCGCAGGGGACCGGCCTCCTGCTCTGCGGAAGAGAGACAAAACCTTTGCTCTTTGGCGGCTCCGGTTCGGAAAGCCGGGAACAGACGATGCCGGAAACCCTGCCTGACAGGCTGGAGGCCGGCACCCACAATGTCTGCGGGATCGCGGGGCTGATGGCCGGGATCGAATACGTCCGCGCCAGAGGAACGGAGGAGATCCTCCGTCACGAGAGCGCGCTGCTGCGGCAGAGCATCCGGCTGCTGCGGGGGGCGGACTGCCAGCTCTTTACCGGGGCTCCTTCAACACAGACCGGAGTCCTCTCTCTGCGAAGCCCTCGCTTTGACTGCGAGACGCTGGCCGCCAGACTGGGGGACCGTGGGATCTGCGTACGAAGCGGTCTGCATTGTGCGCCCTTGGCGCATGAGAGCGCGGGCACACTGGAGAGCGGAACGCTGCGTCTCAGTTTTTCTCCGCTGCTGGACGCAGGCTCCGTCAGCAAAGCCTGCGTTGCCCTGCGGCAGCTTCTCGGTGCGGATTCTTAAGACAAATTCATTTTTATCTTGTTTCCATCTGTTGCCTTTTTTATGGAAATGCGTTATAATATTCGAATGAATAAGCTGGAGTTGTATGCGGTGAAAACACCGTTGGCGGATAATACAGGAAGAGGATTTGCCTATGGAAGCTGTAAAAGATGTATTTGTTACGGCCCTGAACGGGATCAAGACCATGAGCTTCACGGACTTTTTGGACGTGATCATCGTGGCTTACCTGATCTACAAGGTGATTGGTTTTGTCCGGAAGACCAATTCCTATAACCTTGCCAAGGGCGTGGTATTTATTCTGATCGCCCTGTGGCTGTCCTATATCTTCCAATTGACCATGATCAACTTCCTGCTTCGCCGCACGGTGGAGTTGGGCCTGATCGCACTGCTGATCCTGTTTCAGCCGGAGCTGCGGCGTCTTTTGGAGCGGATGGGCCGCGGCTTTGGCTCCAATCGAAGCGTTTCCAATCCTGTGATGGAAGACGCAATTGCCCAGACGGTGCTGGCCTGCACGGAGATGTCCGCTTCTCACACCGGCGCGCTGCTGATTTTTGAACGAAAAGAGCGGCTGAACAGTATCATGACCACCGGAACCGTCATCAATTCGGACGTCTCGGCAGAGTTGATCAAAAACCTGTTTTATAACAAGGCGCCCTTGCATGACGGGGCGGTCGTCATCAGGGAGGGCAGGATCGCGGCGGCCGGCTGCGTCCTCCCTCTGACCCAGAGCACCAACCTGAGCAAAGAACTGGGCATGCGCCACCGGGCCGGTATCGGACTCAGCGAGCAGTCAGACGCGGTGGTCATCATCGTCTCGGAGGAGACGGGCTCCATTTCCGTTGCGCTGGAAGGGATGCTTAAACGCCATCTGAACGGCAGTACGCTGGAAAAACTATTGCACAGCGAGCTGGTACAGACGGAGGAGAACACCTCCCGGACGTCCAAGCTCCTGCGCGGCATCCGGAAGCGCTTCAAAGGAGAGAAGAATGAAAATGATTAAAAAGCTTTCCGACAGCAAGATTTTCTGGATGATCATTTCTTTCCTTGTCTCCCTGGCTGTATGGGTCTATGTGACCTCGGAGGAGACCGTGGAATCCACCAAGACCTTTCGAAACGTACAGGTCGAGCTGGTAGGGGAAGAGACCCTGCTGAATCTGCGGAATCTGGTCGTGATCGATTCAAACTCGCCGACAGTGACCGTGGAAATCAGCGGACCCAGACGCATCGTAAACTCCCTGGAGGCGGAGGATCTGATCGCGCAGGTAGATGTGAGCAAGCTCACGACGAACTTTACTACGGCCAGTTTCTCCATCATTTTTCCCAGCGGAGTCGATCGCCGGAACCTGCGTATCGTAACCAAAACCCCGGATTCCATCAGTTTTATGGTTTCGACGCTGACAACAAGAACAGTTCCTGTCAAAGGCGGGTTTACCGGGAAGGCCGTCAGCGGCTATATCCAGGAAACACCGTATTTTGAGCCTTCAACCATCACGCTCTCAGGCCCGGAAGAATACCTGAATAAAGTAGACCACGCCTATGTTACCTTCGGCAAAGAGCAGACCCTGCAGAGCACCTATTCCATTGAGACCGGTTATGTTTTGATGGACGAAAACGACGTACCCTGCTCTACGGACGGCATCACCTGCTCTCCCGAGGTGATCCGGGCAACGCTTCCGGTGCTGCAAGTCAAAGAGGTCCCCATCATTCCCAATGTGGAATACAAGGCCGGCGCGACGGCTGAGAATACCCGTATTAAAGTGGAACCGGAAACCATCAAGCTTGCGGGAGACAGCGCCGTGCTCTCGGAAATCAACTCCATAGAGCTGCTGGACAACCTGGATCTGTCCACTTTTAAAAATTCTCACACCGTTACTTATCAGATTCCGATCCCCAATGGGATGCGAAATCTTTCCGGCGTGACAGAGGTCACGGTTACGGTGGAGATCCTCGGGTTGGGAACCAAGTCCTTTGATGTTGACCAGTTTACCTGGACAGGGGTCTCCGATGACGTGGAAGTGATCGTACAGTCCGCCAAAATCCCTGTTCTCATGCGAGGTCCCTCCAGCCTCCTCAATCGCATCACGCCGTATCTCATCCATGCAGAGGGGGATTTGAGCAATTTGATGGACACGATGGGCGATCATTTTGTAACCGTCCAGGTCAGTGTGCCCGCTATTCCCGGTGTCGGCCCGATTCAGGAAGACGGAAAGCCGGATTATACCGTTGCGATTCGCCTGGTCAAAAAGGATGAGACACCATGACGCAGGACGCTGTTGTGACGAAGCTGCTGCCCAACGGCATGGCGGAAGTCGCGGTAACCCGCGGCACCGCCTGCGGCGGCAACTGCGGCAGTTGTGAAAGCTGCCGGTTTCAAAAGGAACTGCATACCGAGGCGCGTAATCTGATCCAGGCACAGCCGGGACAAAAAGTGACCATCGAAAGCAAAAGCTCCCGCATCTTCGGCGCGGCGCTGCTCGTCTATGTGATGCCGCTGCTGTTTTTCCTGGCGGGCTACGGACTGGCGGCAGCTCTCGGCGCTTCGGAGGGCGTAAAGATCCTGGTGAGCTTTGCAGCACTTCTTGTGAGCGCCTGCGTGCTGGTGCTCAGTCAGAGGCTCAATCGAAATAAAAACCCCATCACCTTTGATATCATTGCGTGATCGGACGGGAGGAAACATGATCAGAAGCATGACCGGCTACGGCAGCGCCAAGGGCGTTGTGGACGGGCTGGAGATCAGCGTGGAACTCAAAAGCGTAAACAATCGGTACCTGGATACCTCGGTACGTCTTCCCCGCAGCTTTCTGTTTGCGGAAGAAATGGTCAAGTCCCGGGTACAATCCCATATCAGCCGCGGAAAAGTGGACGTCTTCGTGAACGTGGACGCTTCCCAGGCCGGGGACATGACCGTAAAGGTAAACGAAGGCCTGCTGAAGGCCTATGTGGAGGCCATCGTCCATATCGGGGAGGAGTACGGACTCCCGCAGGAGATGACCGCTTTGAGCGTCAGCCGTTTTCCGGATGTGCTGACGGTTGAAAAAAAGGATCTGGACGCCGAAGCCATCAGCGCCGGTATGCGCGAGATCGTAGAACAGGCGCTGAACGATTTTGACGCCATGCGCCTGCGGGAAGGCGAAAAGCTCAGGGACGATGTCCTCAACAGGCTGGACACGATCCGCACCTTGGTGGGGATCGTGGAGGAACGCGCGCCGGAGACCGTGGCGGAATACCGCCGCCGCCTGGAGCAAAAGATGGCGGAGGTCCTGGGCGCGAGCAATATCGACGAAAACCGGATCCTGGCAGAGGCCGCCATTTTCGCCGACCACATCGCCGTGGACGAGGAGACCGTACGGCTGCGCAGCCACATGGCCCAGTTGGATACGATGATCAGGGGCAATTCGCCTATTGGCAGAAAGATCGATTTTCTGATTCAGGAGTTCAACAGAGAGGCCAACACTATCGGCTCAAAATGCCAGAATTCGGACATCGCCCGCGTGGTGGTGGATCTGAAGTCCGAGATCGAAAAGATCCGGGAGCAGATCCAGAACATTGAATAGGAGACTGCCGTGAAACTGATCGGAATCGGATTTGGAAACCTGGTGGCGGCGGAACGGATCATTTCGATCGTGAGTCCGGAATCGGCCCCCATCAAAAGAATGATCCAGGAAGTTCGGGAACGGGGCGGCTTGATCGACGCCTCATTCGGACGCAGCACCCGGGCGGTACTGATCATGGACAGCGGAAATGTGATCCTGTCCGCCCTGACCCCGGAAAGCCTGGCGGCGCGGATCGAAGATCGCACACAAGAGGAGGAAGAGACAGGCAATGACTGAGAAAGGCAAGCTGATCGTCATCTCCGGCCCGTCCGGCGCCGGAAAAAGCACGGTAGTCAACAGGGCGATCCAGGGGAGAGACGATATGTGCTTCTCCACTTCGGTCACCACCAGAGCGCCCCGCCCGGGAGAAGTGGACGGAAAGGATTATTTCTTCATCGACGAGGAGCGTTTTCAGGAAATGGTGGAGAATGGCGAACTGCTGGAGCACGCCAGATATGTGGCCCATTCCTACGGTACGCCCAAGGCCTTTGTGGAAAAGCAGATGGCCGCGGGATTCAACGTGATCCTGGATATCGAAGTGCAGGGCGCCAGGCAGGTGAAGGAAAGAAGCCCCGAATCCGTGTTGATCTTCATTTTGCCGCCTTCCATGGAGGAGCTTCGCCGACGGCTGGAAAACCGCGGGACCGACAGCGCAGAGGTGATCGACGCCAGACTGCGGCGCGCCCGGGAAGAACTGAAAGAAGCTTCCATCTACGATTATATCATCGTCAACGACAAGCTTGACGAGGCCGCGGCGGAGTTTGCCGCCATCCTCAAGGCTGAACACTGCAGGTATGCTCATCGCAGGCACCTGCTGGAAACATTCTGAAACACAATACGCCGCATTGCGGCAGAATAGAGGTATGGAATTATGATGCTTTATCCCCCCGTAGCCGAGCTGGTCGACAAGATTGGCAGCCGGTATCAGCTGGTAAACCTGGTGGCCCGCCGCGCCCGTGTCATCTCTGCCCAGGCCGAAGAAGAGCAGATCCCCCTGGAGAGAAAGCCCGTGTCTTCCGCCATCGACGAGGTTTACACCGGGAAACTCTCCATCGTTAAGGAAAACAAGGACTGACTGCGGCCAGTTGTTCCAGCGGAAAGCATAAGAAGACGACTCGGAAAGGGCGGTGATCCGAATTGCCGGTTCTCATAGCAAAGATTGCGGTGTCGGCGGCAACCTACTGGATCGACCGCCCCTACGACTATCTGGTCCCGGAGGAATTCGGGGACAGGGTGCAGCCCGGTATGCGCGTCTGCGTACCCTTTTCACGAGGCAATCGGCAGACGGAGGGCGTGGTGCTGGCCATGGCCGACGGCAGCAAGTACGAAACGCTGAAGCCGATCCTGGCCGTGCTGGACGACAAGCCGGTTTTGACCGAGCAGCAGCTCCGGCTCGCGCTGTTCATGCGGGAGCGCTTTTTCTGCACGGTCTATGACGCTGTGAAGGCCATCCTGCCGGCAGGGCTCTGGTTCCAGGCGGACGGTTCTCGCCGGGTACGGGACAAGACCGTGGAAATGGCCCGCCTGGCCATTGCGGCAGAGGACGCGGCAGACGCCGCGGATCGGATCCGGCGCCGCTCGGCCCAGCAGGCGAATCTGCTGGACATGCTCTGCAGCTTCGAGGCGCTGCCATCACGGGAATTGATGCTTCACTGCGGCGCTTCCAGACAGGCGCTGAAGGCCTTGTGCGCGAAAGAGCTGGTGACGCTGTATCAGCGGGAGGTCTACCGCAGGCCGGAACAGCCGCCGGAGGAGCTTCTGGAGCTGCCGACTCTGAACGAAGAACAGAGCACAGCCTTCTCCGGCATCTCCCGGCTGGCCATCAGCGGCAAGGCCGGGTGCGCCCTGCTGCAGGGCGTCACCGGCAGCGGCAAGACCAGCGTGTATATCCACCTGATCCGTCAGCAGCTGGATCGAGGGAAAAGCGCCATCCTCCTGGTGCCGGAAATCGCGCTTACGCCCCAGATGCTGCGCACCTTCTCCAGCCATTTCGGGGACGAGGTGGCGGTGCTGCACAGCTCCCTGTCCGTGGGCGAGCGTTATGACGAGTGGAAGCGCATCAAAAACGGGAAGGCCCATCTGGTGATCGGCACCCGCAGCGCGGTGTTCGCCCCTGTGGAACACCTGGGCATCCTCATCATTGACGAGGAGCAGGAGGAGACCTACCGCTCTGAAAATTCGCCCCGCTATCACGCCCGGGACATTGCCAAGTACCGCTGCAGCAAGGCAGATTGTCTGCTGCTCCTGGGTTCGGCCACGCCGGAGCTGGTGAGCCGTTACCAGGCGGAGATCGGCCGTTACGCCTATTTCCGGCTGGAAAACCGTTACAACGCCCAGGAACTGCCCCAGGTCCGAATTGTCGATATGAAACGGGAGCTGCACCAGGGCAACGGCGGCTGCATCAGCTCCGTCCTTGCAGAAGAACTGCAGAAAAACCTGGACGCCGGCGAACAGAGCATCCTCTTTCTCAATCGCCGGGGCACCAACAAGCTCATCAGCTGTGGAGACTGCGGCTTTACCTACAAGTGTCCCCGCTGCAGCGTGTCCCTGACCTATCACAGCATCAACAGAAGGCTTCTGTGCCATTACTGCGGCTATTCCCGCAGGGTGGACGAAAACTGCCCAGAATGCGGCGGACGGCTCAAGTACGTGGGAGCCGGCACTCAATTGGTGGTTGAGGAGCTGCAGAGCCTTTTCCCCGACAGGGAGATCCTGCGGATGGATACCGACTCGGTAGCGCCGGTGGGCTCGCACGAACAGCTTTTTGCGCGTTTTCAAAAAGAGAACATTCCTTTTTTGGTGGGCACGCAGATGGTCACCAAGGGCCTGAATTTCGAAAACGTCACGCTGGTGGGCGTGCTCTCCGCGGATCAAAGCCTCTACGCCGGGGACTATCGGGCGGGAGAACGCACTTTCTCTCTGATCACCCAGGTTGTAGGCCGCAGCGGGCGGGGAAGCAAGCCGGGCCGCGCGCTGATCCAGACCTTTACCCCGGATAACGAGACCATATGTCAGGCGGCGAAGCAGGATTACGAGGCCTTTTATCATTCCGAGCTGCAGCTGCGGAAGCTGCAGAACACGCCGCCCTTTACGGACCTTTTGGCTGTGACGCTTTCCGGAACGGAGGAGGAGCTGGTGGTCCGGGCGGGGCACTTTGTACGAGAACGGCTGGAGCAGCTTCTGGGAAAGCAGGCCGCGCACATTCTCGGACCTACGCCTTTGGCCGTCGTCAAGGTGAACAATCGCTATCGCTATCGGGTCCATATCAGCTGCAGCTTGGGCGCTTCGGTGCGTTCCAGCCTTGCTCAGACTGTGATCGAGTGCAGCACAGACAAGCGTTTCCGGGGCGTTTCCGTTTTTGCGGAGAACGATCCCATGAATTCCTGACTTGAAAAACATGCCGGTTTCGGCAGAATGGAGATAAAAATGGCACTTCGGAATATTTTGACGAAAGAACAGCCCGGACTCTATAAGGTTTGCCGTCCCGTGAAGGACTTTAACTCCAGACTCCACCAGCTGCTGGACGATATGGCGGAGACGCTGGAGCAGGCCAACGGCGTGGGCCTTGCCGCTCCCCAGGTTGGCGTTCTGCGCCGGGCGGTCCTGGTGCTGGAGACCAATGTTCCGGAGGGCGAACCGGACCAGCTGCTGGAGCTCATCAATCCCGAGATCATTGAGAGCTCCGGCGAACAGTTCGGTCCCGAGGGCTGTCTGAGTGTTCCGGGGGAGTACGGCCTGGTGAGACGACCCATGAATGTGAAGGTACGGGCGCAGGATCGCTACGGCAACTGGTTCGAGGCGGAGGGCACAGGCCTGACCGCTCGCTGCTTCTGCCACGAGATCGATCATCTGGACGGCGTGGTGTTTACCTCCAAATGTGAGCGGATGCTGACGGAAGAAGAGCTGACGGGCTCTGAGCGCGAGGAAGAAGAGGGCGAGGAATAAGATGCGCATCGTCTTTATGGGCACGCCGGATTTTGCTGCAGCTTCCCTGAAAAAGCTGCTGACGGAAGGCTTTGACGTGGTCGGCGTTTTTACCCAGCCGGACAAACCGAAAGGCCGGGGCATGGAAATGGCCTTTTCTCCCGTCAAGGACCTGGCTCTGCAGGCGGGACTGCCGGTTTTTCAGCCCGAGAAAATGCGGGACGGGACGGCTCTTGCCATTCTGCGGGAATTGAAGCCGGATATTCTGGTGGTTGTGGCCTACGGGCGCATCCTGCCGGACGAGATCCTGGCGCTGCCTGCCTATGGCGCAATCAATGTCCACGGCTCACTGCTGCCCAAATACCGGGGCGCGGCGCCGATCCAGTGGGCGGTGCTGAATGGGGACGAGTTCACCGGCGTGAGCACCATGTACCTGGCCCATGATATGGACGCCGGGGATATCATCTATACCGCCGAGACGCCGATCGGGGAGTTTGAGACTTCCGGAGAGCTCTTTGACCGTTTGATGGAAATGGGAGCGGAGCTGCTGGTGAAGACGCTGCGGGCCATCGAGGACGGCAGCGCCCCCAGAACGCCCCAGGATCACGCAAAGGCGAGCTACGTGAAGATGCTGGACAAGTCCCTTTGCCCCATCGACTGGAACCAAAGCCCCCGGGCCGTCGTCAAACAGATCTGCGGTCTTCAGCCCTGGCCTGTGGCGACCATGGAACTGCAGGGGGCCGTATATAAAGTCTTCTCCGCCGCGTATACCGATACAAAAACCGGGAAAACTCCCGGCAGCCTGGTCTCCGCGGGCCCCGCGGGCATCGAGATCGCCTGCGCCGGCGGCGAGACGCTTCGCATCACCGAGCTGCAGGCGCCGGGCAAGAAGCGCATGCCGGCGGCGGATTTCCTCAGAGGACATCCTCTGAAAGCCGAGCCATGAAGAAGAGCGCCAGAACTGCGGCCCTCGCGGCCCTGGAGCGCTGCGAGAGGGAGGGCGCCTGGTCCGCCGCCGCCCTGGATTCCGCCATCCGCGCAAATGAACTCCCGGCAAGAGACGCCGCCCTGGCTTCCAGGCTTTGCCTGGGCGTTCTGCAAAACGGCACCTATCTGGATCATTATATCGATCTTTTTTCCAAGGGAAAGCTGGAGCCCAGACTGCGGCTGATCCTGCGTCTCGGCGCCTATCAGCTGCTGTTTCTGGACAAAGTGCCTGCCCACGCCGCTGTCAGCGAGACGGTGGAGCTCTGCCGGGACGGGAAGCTGGACCGGGCCGCCTCCCTGGCAAACGCCGTGCTTCGGCGGATCGCAGAGTGTAAAGACGAGCTTCCGGCTATACCCGGAGAGGGGAGCGCCGCTTATCTCTCCACCCGCTGGAGCCATCCTCTGTGGCTGGCGGAGAGCCTGATCGCCGAGCGGGGATATGCCTTCACCGAGGCCTTTTTCCGCGCTGACAACGAACCGCCGCCGCTCTGCATCCAGGTCAATCGCCTGCGCGTGAGCGAAACGGATTATCTGCGCGCGCTGGAGCGGGCCGGACTGAATGTCAGAAGCTTTCCGGAACTGCCCGGCTGCTTCGAACTGGACGGCGGGAAAGTGACGGAGCTGCCCGGCTTCGAGGAAGGACTGTTCTATGTGCAGGATCGGGCGGCACGCGTGGCCGTTCAGGCGGCCGGCGCCGCGCCGTGGATGCGCATTCTGGACGCCTGCGCCGCCCCCGGAGGAAAAAGCTTTGCCGCCGCGCTGGACGCGGAAGGCCGATGCCGGCTCATGAGCTGCGACCTCCACGAGAAGAAGCTTCGCCTGATCCGCAGCGGAGCCCAGCGGCTGGGACTGGAGGATTGCCTGGAAACGTTGGCGGCGGACGCCCGGGTTTTTCGCCCGGAATGGGAAAAGGCTTTTGACCTGGTGCTGGCAGACGTGCCCTGTTCGGGACTGGGCGTGATCCGGAAACGTCCGGAGATCCGCAAAAAGAGCGCTGCCGAGCTGGAAGGCCTGCCCGCCATCCAGGCGGCTATCCTGGATAATCTGTCACGCTATGTGAAACCCGGCGGCGTTCTGCTCTACTCCACCTGCACGATCCTGCGGGAAGAGAATCGCGGACAGATCGAACGCTTTTTGTCCGCGCATACGGAGTACACCGCGGAGGATTTCAGCTGCGGCTCGCTTCGTTCCACAGGCGGATGCTATGAATTCTGGCCCCAGATAGACGGGACGGACGGCTTTTTTGCCGCGAAACTGAGAAGGAAAGCGCAATGAAAAAGGACATTCTTTCCCTGCTGCCCGCGGAATTGGAGCAGGAGCTGGAGAGCCTGGGCGAGCCAAAGTTCCGGGCGAAACAGATCTTTTCCTGGCTCCATCGGGGCGTGCGGGATTTCGATCAGATGAGCAACCTGCCGAAGTCGCTGCGGGAGAAGCTGAAAGAGAACTACGAGCTCTATCATCCCCAGGTCCTCCGAAAGCAGGTATCTCAACTGGACGGGACCATCAAGTATCTATGGGAACTGGCTGACGGGAACGCGGTGGAAACGGTGGTCATGCAGTACAAGCACGGCAACACGGCCTGCGTCTCTTCTCAGGTCGGCTGCCGCCAGGGCTGCGCCTTCTGCGCTTCCACCATCGGCGGCCTGGTCCGCTGCCTGGAGCCTTCGGAGATCCTGGACGAGGTGCTCTTTTCCCAGCTGGATTCAGGGCTTGTGATATCGAATATCGTACTCATGGGCATCGGCGAACCGCTGGACAATTTTAACAACGTGATGCGTTTCCTGGAGCTGGTGAATCATCCGGAGGGGATGAATATCGGAATGCGTCACATCTCCCTGTCCACCTGCGGGCTGATCGAGCGTTTTGACGATCTGGCCCAACGGGATCTGCAGCTGACACTGTCCGTATCTCTTCACGCGCCGGACGATGAGACGCGTTCCAAGCTCATGCCTGCAAACCGGGGCAGGGGAGTACAGAAGCTGATGGAAGCCTGCCGCCGTTACTACGAACGCACGGGCAGACGCATCTCCTTTGAATACGCCATGATCGACGGCGTGAACGATACGGAAAAACACGCAAGGCTTCTTGCCAGAGAAGCCAGGAGCCTTTCGGCTCATGTAAACCTGATCCCGCTGAACCATGTGGAAGAACGGCAGTTCCGTCCTTCGACCTCGGGACATATGAAGGCCTTCATCAAGATCCTGGAGGATGAGGGCGTGAACGTAACGGTGCGCAGAAGACTGGGCAGCGATGTGGACGCTTCCTGCGGCCAGCTTCGGCGAAAGATGCAGAACGAGAAGAATCCCAGACCGGAAACGGTGGAGTGAGGCAAGTATGAAAAGTTTTGGTCTTACGGACAAGGGAAAAGTCAGAGCCGAGAATCAGGATTGCTTCCTGCTGGAGCTCTGCCCGGATCAGAATTGTCTGATCGCCTCCCTGTGCGACGGGATGGGCGGTGCCAGCGCGGGGGAAGTAGCCAGCGCGTTGTGCAACAAGGCCTTTGTGGGCAAGGTTTTTGAAAAGCTCTGCGCCTGCAAGGGGAAAAGGCCGAATTATCGCCAGATCCTGCAGTCCTCCTGCGTCGAGACCAACGGCGTCGTCTATGAATACTCCCGCTTCAGCGAGGAGTTCCATGGAATGGGAACCACCCTGGTGGGCGGAGTGATCAAAGACAACGGAAATGGGTATATTATCAACGTGGGGGACAGCCGCGCCTATCTGCTGCAGCCGAAGAAGGACGTGATCCGTCAGATCTCTCAGGATCATTCTCTGGTTGCGGAGCTGGTGCGTTTCGGCGCCATCACGCCGGAAGAAGCCAGAGATCATCCCAGGAAAAACGTGATCACCCGCGCCCTGGGCACGGAGGCCGAGACAGACCCCGACTACTTTTCCTTCCGGCTTGGTTTTGGCGACCTGCTCCTGCTTTGCTCGGACGGATTGAGCAATGAGATCCGTGACGAAGAGATGCTTGCGGAGGCCAAAGAACACGGCGATCCGGAAGCGCTCTGCCGCCGCCTGATGGAGCTGGCGCTGGAACGCGGAGCCAAGGACAATGTGACGGTCGTAGTCGCAGCAAGATGACCCTATGAGGTAGGAACATATGGAAAGCAAGCAAAATCCCAATAACCTTGTGCTGGAGGATCGCTACGAGCTCACCGAGATCATCGGAGAGGGCGGCATGGCGGTCGTTTACAAGGCTCTGGACCGGCGCCTGAACCGCTATGTCGCCGTGAAGATCATGCGGCCGGAAATGGCACAGCAGGAGGAATTCCGCCAGCGCTTCTTTGCGGAATCCCACGCAGTCGCCATGCTGTCCAGCCCCAACATCGTCGCGGTTTATGATGTGAGTCACAGCACCGAGATCGAGTATATCGTCATGGAGCTGGTGGACGGGATCACGCTGAAGCAGTATATGAAGCGCAAAGGGCCCATCCCCTGGCGGGAGGCGGTGTACTTTGCCAAGCAGATCGCCCGGGCTCTGGCCCACGCCCATTCCAAAGGCGTGGTCCACCGGGACATCAAGCCCCAGAATATGATGCTGCTGCGGGACGGGACCCTGAAGGTCGGCGATTTCGGCATTGCCGCTCTCGAAAACGAGATCAGCGAGGAGCAAGGGACCGCCGTCGGCTCCATTCACTATATCGCTCCGGAGCAGATCCGCGGGGAGAGTCCCGACGGCCGCAGCGACCTGTATTCTCTTGGCGTCGTAATGTACGAGATGCTCACCGGACAGAAGCCCTATACCGGTGATACGGTGGGAGAGATCGCGGTGAAGCACCTGAACACGGCGCCCGTTCCTCCCTCCCAGCTGGTGGCGGATCTGCCGCCTGAGCTGGAGCACATCATTCTCAAGGCCATGAACCCGGAGATCCAGGCCCGTTATCAGACCGCAGAAGAGCTGATCCGGGATCTGGACCATTTTGCCGTGACCCAAACCCAGCAAGAGGACGAGGCCGAAGCCGATTCCCTGGAAACGCCTTCGGTCGTTCCCGTGCGCTCCATCAGCGAAATGTCCAAGGAGAAGTATCGGCGACGCAGAAAAAGATCGGCAAGAGTCACCTTTCTCTCCGGCACCTTCGGCGTCCTGCTGGTGATCCTGGGCCTGTTCGTGTTCCTGCTGCAGTTTTTCTTCAAGGACTATTTTCCGGACAAGGGGACGGAGGATCGAAGCTCCGGCCACATGATGATGCCGAATTTTCAGGGCATGTCCGTGGATGCGATCCTGAAGGATCCGCAAAACTCGGTGTTCTCTTTTGAGATCATTTATCTGAATTCCAGCGGCACAGAGGAATTCGATCCCTCGGATTATACCGTGGAGCGGCAGGATCCCAATTCCGGCACCCGGGTCAGTCTGAAGAAGGGCGGCACGCCGGTGCGGCTCTACGTGAGCACGGGCGTGGTCCAGGTCCCGAACGTCTACAACATGGATTATCGCGAGGCCACGGCCATTCTGCGTGTCTCCGGCTATTATGTGGAGATCATCGATGAGATATCGGATTCTGTCCCGCGCAACTATGTCATCGACATGACCCCGGCGGCCGGAACGCCGCTGGAGAAGGGCGACTGGGTCTATCTGACGGTCAGCGCGGGCCCGGAGATCGAATACGTCTCGATCCCGAACCTGGTAGGCCTGTCCGAGGTGGCCGCCATCGAGAAGATCGAACAAAACGAGCTCAGCTACGGCGGCTCGGAATACGTGACCAGCGATCTCCCTGTGGGGACCGTGATCGGCCAGAGCGAAGACAGCTATAATCTGCTTCCCGCACACAGCAAGATCATTTTGCGGGTCTCCACAGGACCGGAGGAAGGATGACGGAAGGCGTTATTATCAAGGCCCTCAGCGGCTTTTACTACGTGCAGGCAGGCGACGAGCTGCTCTCCTGCAAGGCCAGGGGCAAGTTCCGGCTGGACGGGACCTCCCCGCTGGTAGGGGACCGGGTGTTCTGCTCCCCGGACGGCGCCGGCGGCGCTCGGGTCGACCGGGTGGCGGAGCGGCGAAACTGGTTTGTCCGCCCGGCGGTGGCCAATGTGGACGCGCTGGTTTTCGTGGCGGCTAACGTGAACCCGATTACGGATCCCTTCCTGATCGATCGGGTTTCCGTCATCGCCGCGGAGGCGGACTGCGAGTTGATCGTCTGCGTGAACAAGACAGATCTGGACAGAGGAGAACAGCTGCGCCGGATCTACGGGCGCGCCGGTTTTCCCGTAGTCGCAACCAGCGCTCAGACCGGCGATGGGATCGAAGCGCTGCGGAGCCTTCTGCGCGGCAAGATTAGCGCCTTTACGGGCAACTCCGGCGTGGGAAAATCCAGCCTTTTGAACAGGCTGCTGCCCGGCGTCTCCGTGCCTACCGCCCAGGTCAGCGAAAAGCTGGGCCGCGGCAAGCACACGACCCGGCATGTGGAGCTCTTTCGCCTGGAGGAAAACACATACATAGCGGACACGCCCGGCTTCGCCTCCTTCGAACTGGAGATGATGAAGCCCATTCCCAAGGAACAGCTGCAGTACGATTTTCCTGAGTTTTCCCCCTATCTGGGAAACTGCCGTTTTCAGGACTGCAGCCATCGCCGGGAACCGGACTGCGCCGTCCGGGAGGCGGTCTCCGCCGGCGCCATCGACGAAAACAGATACCGCTCCTACCTGCGCCTCTATGAGCTCAGCGCCCAACAAAAATCCTGGGAACTGAAGGAATAAAACAGAAAGCTCCCGTCGGGCGACAGCTGCGCAGAACGGCGGCAGCTTTTGCCGCCTTTGCCCGCGCAGCCTGTTTTCCTACATTCATATTCAAACCGCTCCGCGCATATCGTGTATGGAAATACCGAGTGCGGGGGGCGGTTTGCTGTGCGAAGAGGACGTTGCGGACTGTGGGGCTTTGCCGCCATCGGGGCGGGAATCTTTATCCTGCTGGCACTGGTTCTGCCGGCTGAATTCTGGTGGTTTTTCCTGGCTGCCGGCCTGATCGGTCTCGGAATCTGGTATCTGCGCTGCTGCGTATAGCGCGGAAAGGACGCTGCAAAATGAAAATTTATGTAATTCGGCTGCCGCGCTGGCTCTCCGCTCTGCTGCGCCTGCTGCGCTGCGGAGAAGAGTAAGCATCCTGCGATTTGAATGAAAAAGGGGAAGTCCATGAAAATGAAACTCACGCAAACGGAAGCTCCGGTCTGGGTCGAGGCGGAGCCCATCGTCAAACGAGAGCAGTACAGCGCGGAGGCGGTGATCCCGGACAGCCGGGAAGACGCCAAATGTCTGGTCTGGGCCCAGGGCGGCGTCCTTCTGAAAGGAAAAGAGCCCACGGAACATAGCTGCAGCTTTGCCGGAGAGCTTTGGGCCAGCGTTCTCTATCTGACGGAGAGCGGTAAAACGGAAACGCTGCGGATCGGCAGAGCATTTGAAATGCGTCTTGAGCTGGAAAACGTGGAGACGGAGGCGCTCCCGCAGATCTCCTGGCAGCTGTCCGCCCTGGAGGGCCGCCTCCTGAACCCGAGGAAAATCGGCGTCAGCTTTGAAGTGCAGACGGTGATCGAGAGCTTCTGCAAGGGCAAGGCCCTGCTGGACAGCGCGCTTGCCGCGGATGCGCCGGCACAGATACACCTGCGGAGGGAGAGCAGGGAGACGCTGATCCTGCGGCAGGTAAGGGAAAAGACCTTCACGGTCAGGGAGCGGCTGTCCATGGGAGAGGAGGATCAGACGCCGCGGAGCATCGCGGGGGAACGGCTGCGCTTTGTCGAGCTCAGCGGAGAAAGACTCGGCCCCCGGTGTATCGTGAAAGGGGAGCTGGAATTGCAGATCTGGGGCCTGAACGCAACGGAGCTCCCGGTCACCTGCAGCTTTCGCATCCCGTTTTCACAGCTTCTTGATCTGGATGACGAAGGAGAAGGGGACATCCTTGTTCAGGCCGAGCCCAGTTCTGTCTATTTGGAATGGATGGAGGGGATGGCCGGGGAGCGCAGCCTGGACGCGGAGATCCACGGCGTACTGCAGCTGCGGATCTACCAAAAACAAGACATGTGCTATGCCAGCGACGGATACTGCAGCAGGATGCATTCGGAACCGCTGATGGAAGACAGGACGATCCTGCGCTCTCTTAAGCGCGAGAGACTGCTTCTGCGCGGAGAAGAGAGCTTGTCCATGCCGGAGGACCTGCAGACGCTTCTTGCGGCAGAGCCCTTCCTGGGGCCTCTGACTTGGGACCGGGAAAAGACGGAACTGACGCTTTCGCTGGATTTGCTGGTCCGGCGCGTGGACGGTTCGCTGGACACGCTGCATCGGAGCCTCCGTCTGGAGGGAGACGCGCTGCCTGCGGCTGCCCGACCGATCAGGCAGGAGATCGTTTCCTATGATTTCCGGACGGAAAACGGGAAGCTGAACCTGTCCTGCCGGGCGGAATTGCTCTGGGAGCTGGAAGAGACGGAGAAGCTGGAAACCCTGAGCGCGCTGGAGCTGGACGAGGAGGACGCCTGGGATCCTTCCGCAATGCCGGCTCTGAGCCTGGTGATAAACAGGGGCGAAACGCTCTGGGACCTGGCAAAGGCGTATCATTCCAGCCTGGAGCTGATCGAAGCCTGCAATCCCGAGCCTGGAGAAATCTTGCTGATTCCGGCGGAATAGTCGTTATTTACGCAGAATAAATACTTGCCATACAGCTTCTCTTGTGATAAAATGACCGATGTTGAATTTTACACAAGAGGAGCTGAATCCTATGTCCGGACATTCCAAATGGCACAATATACAGAAAACCAAGGGCGCGGCTGATGCCAAGCGTGCCCAGGCCTTTACCAAGATCGCCCGCGAGATGATCGTGGCGGTGAAGGAGGGCGGCGGCGGAGATCCCCGCTCCAACTCCAAGCTGGCCGCCGTGATCGCCAAGGCCAAGGCTGCCAACATGCCCAATGACAATATCAAGCGCACCATCGACAAGGCGCTGGGCGCGGGCAATACCGAGAATTACGAGAAGATCACCTACGAAGGCTATGGTCCCCAGGGCGTCGCCGTCATTGTCGAGACCATGACCGACAACCGCAACCGCACCGCCGGCGAGATCCGCCACTACTTCGACAAGTACGGCGGAAATATGGGCGCTTCCGGCTGCGTCAGCTGGTCCTTTGACAGAAAGGGCGTTATCGTCATCGACAATGAGGACGAGGAGCTGGACGAGGATACCGTGATGATGGACGCGCTGGACGCCGGAGCGGACGATTTCGAGGCGGAAGGGGAGACCATGACCGTCTATACCGCCGAGGACGCGGTGGCCGCCGTGGCCGAAGCGCTCACCGAGAAGGGTTACAAGCTGCTGGAGGCCCAGGTAGAGATGCTGCCCCAGAACGGTTATATCAAGATCACCAACGAGGACGATGCCAAGAACATGCAGAAGATGCTGGACATGTTCGAGGATTTCGACGACGTGCAGAACGTCTGGCACAACTGGGAAGACGCGGAGTAATGGCTTTTCGTTTCGAAAATCAATCGGTTTGACGTGTTTTCGGAACGATTCCAGGAGGAATAGGAAAGCAGTTGCGCAGACCCTCGTTTTAACGATGACATACCTTGACCCTCCTGTTGTGACATACAACAGGAGGGTTTTTACGATTCTGTTGGCAAGAGTGTAAAAACAAGTTCAGAAGATGGAGCAGGGGAGGGCTTGACTTCTTCCCGGTCTTGGATTATCATAAATTTGGCAAAATGATGTGAAAGGCATTGCTGATGTCCCTTAACGATGAAAAACAGGAGGAAGCTATGAAAGAAACGATCCTGAATCTGGTCAAACGTATCTTTGCGCTGCTGTTCGCAGGCCTGAAAGGCCTTGTGCGCCTTGTTCTCGGGGAAGAGAACGAAGAGCTTGCCAAGAAGCTGCTCATCGCAGCTGCTGTGGCTTTTGTTGCGATCTGCGCCGGAAAGAGCCTGAACGCCCTGTCCAAGGCAAAACGGAAGGCTGCGCGGAAACGCTGAGCCCAAAAGTCTGGCTCCTGTCCCGTCTCTGACCCGGGCGGGAGGAACAGAGACCGCAAAACGTCCCTCCCGCCTTACCGGCAGGAGGGACGTCTGCATAAGAGGATGAGACAATGAAGCAATTTATTTCGAGACATGCCGTTTGGCTCACGCTGCTGCCTGTGCTGGCGATCATGGCGGTGATCTTTTCTTTCTCAGCCCAGAAGGGCGAGACCTCATCACAGACCAGCGGGACTTATGTCCAGTGGATCATAGAGCATATCTACCCCGATTTTGATACAATGGATGCAGCAGAGCAGATCAGGCTCAAAGACACGATCTCTCATATCGTACGAAAAACCGCACACTTCATCGAATACGGCGTTCTGGGCTTCACGCTGATGCTCCATGTCTGGACGGTCAAAAGGCGGGCGGGCCTCCGTTTCCCCAAGCTCGTGTCTCAGCTGATCGGTACGGCCTATGCCGCCTCCGACGAGCTGCATCAAAAGCTGGTCAGCGGCAGAGAGGCGGCCTTGAGCGATGTGCTTCTGGATTCTGCCGGCGTCCTGTTCGGCATCCTGATGATGGCGCTGCTGCTCTTCCTCCTTTTGAAAGCGGCGGAGCGCAAAAGAGAAATGGAAAAACAATCATAAAAAGGGAATCATCACTTTTTGGTATGCCTCTCCCGTTAAGTGCGGGAGAGGCTTTTTGCATTTCAAGAGAAGGGAAGGGAACGGCGGACAATATACCCCCTGCGCCCGCGCATATACCCCATGAGGGTATATGCGCGGCGGAAGTTTGTCTGTCCGAAAGCAAGTCAGCAGAGAAGCTTCGAGGCGCTTGACTTTTCTTTGCATTTGCCAGATAATACTTTAAGAGTTCCATTGAGGAGGAGACAAACATGAATGAGATGGATCGTACCGTTCCGCCGACGGGAAATGAGTCAAAAACGAGGCTGAAACGCCATTTTTTCCTGGTAGTTGCGGCGATTGCCTTTGCCATGGTCCTGTTTGGACAAGGTTTTGGCGGCTATGTTTTGGGACTGGTACAGGGTGTATTGCTCCTGAATAAGATCCCGATCAGCGGCGCGCTTTCGTTTTTGTTCATGTATCTGGCTTTTTTCGGGATCGTAGTTCTTGTTCTTCTCTACTGCGGACTCTTTGAAAAGCCGACCTTTCGCTCTTTCGGCTGTTCCAAGAACGGCGGACAAAAGGGGAATACCTGGAAAATGTTCTTCCTGGGCCTGCTGCTCGGCTTTGGAATGAACGCTTTCCTTATCCTGCTGGCCTGGCTCCACGGAGATCTGGACTTGTCCGTGGGACGGTTTGAATTCCTCTATCTCCTGTGTGCGCTGCTGTGCGTGTGCATTCAGTCCGGCGCGGAAGAGCTTGTTACTCGCGGGTATATGATGGGGGCTTTGCGGGAGCGCTATCCCATTTGGGTGGCCATAGCGGTCAACTCGGTGTTTTTCGGAGCGCTGCATCTGATGAATCCCGGGATCACCGTGCTGTCCATGCTGATGATCATTCTGTACGGGCTTTTCTGCAGCCTGATCGTCTATTATCTGGACAGTCTATGGCTGTGCATCGCGATCCATACTTCCTGGAACTTTACCCAGAATTTTCTGTTCGGCCTGCCCAATTCCGGCATTGTGTCCCAGGGCTCGTTCCTGCACCTGGAGGCTGCGACAAGCAGTCCGTTTTATGACGCGGTTTTCGGCGTGGAGGGGAGCTTGACGGGAGTCATCCTTTATGTCCTCCTGTGCGCTGGCCTGATCTTTTACGGAGAAAAGAAGAAAGCGGCGCTGTGAACAGCTTGCCTCGGAGCCGGAAACGACCGGCTCCGCTTTTTTCTATTTCCGCTGTTGCGTGAAAAAGCGGATTATGGTAAAATACGCTTTGGAGTTGATTCTATGCGTATTCTGGGCATTGATCCGGGTGTGGCCACCATCGGCTTCGGGGTGGTCGATTCGGAGAAAAACCGAATGAGCCTGCTCAAATGCGGCGTTATCACCACGCCGGCGCACACCAGCCTGTCCAGCCGTCTGGAGCAGATCTTCCGCGATATGGAGGATCTTCTGGCTCTCTTCAAGCCGGACGCGGTGAGCGTGGAGGAGCTGTTCTTCAATACCAATATCACCACCGGCATCGCCGTGGCCCATGCCAGGGGCGTGATCCTGCTGGCCTGCCGCCTGGCCGGGGTGCAGATCTTTGAGTACACGCCGCTGCAGGTCAAGCAGTCCGTGGTGGGCTACGGTCGGGCGGAGAAGAAGCAGGTGATGGACATGGTCAAGCGCTTGTGCAACCTGCCCGCGCCCCCCAAGCCGGACGACGCGGCGGACGCGGTGGCCCTGGCTCTCTGCCATGCCAGAAGCTCCACCAGCTTGCTCAATCGAGGAGGAAACAACGAATGTTCTACCACATAGAAGGAACCGTGGCGGAGCTGGGGCAGAACCTGGCCGTGCTGGACTGCGGAGGGCTGGGCTTCGGCCTGAACGTCACGCTCAACACCCAGAGCCGCCTGAAGATCGGCGAAAAGGTCAAGCTGTACGTCACTGAGAGCATCGGGGAGACGAATTTCGATCTTTTCGGCTTCTATGAGAAGAGCGAGCGCCGCTGCTTTGAGATGCTGATCGCCGTCTCCGGCATCGGCCCCAAGGCGGCTCTCTCGATCCTCAGCTGCAACAGTCCGGAGAGCCTGGCGATGGCGATCCTCAACGACGATGTGAAAGCCCTGACCGTGGCGCCCGGCATCGGCAAGAAGATCGCCCAGCGGGTGATCCTGGAGCTGAAGGACAAGATCGGCAAGGATCTGGGCGTGACGGACTGGAGCATGCCCGCTGCCGCGTCTCCCGCTCAGCCGGCGGGGGAGAACAAGGCCTTGAGCGACGCCATGGCGGGCCTGGCGGTCCTGGGCTATTCCAGCGCGGAGCTGGGGCCTGTGCTCAAGAAGATGGACTGCAGCGGCATGGACGCCCAGCAGATCATCAAAGCCGTTTTAAAGCAAATGGTGAAATAGAGAACAGGGGAGGGGCTTGCCCCTCCTGAGGCGAAGACGCTTTATGATTAAGGGAGGGGCAAGCCCCTCCCCTGCAAGAGGAACAGAATCAAATGAGTATCAACTTTTCCGAAGATACCGGCGAGGTGCTGACCACCACGGTCAGTCTGCCGGAGGACCAGGCGGAGGGCTCTCTGCGCCCCAGGACCCTGACGGAGTATATCGGTCAGGAGAAGGCAAAGGGCAATCTGGAGGTCTTCATCAACGCCGCCAAGATGCGGCGGGAGCCCCTGGATCATGTGCTGCTCCACGGCCCCCCGGGCCTTGGCAAAACCACGCTGGCGGCGGTGATCGCCAATGAAATGGGCGTCAATATGCGAATTACCTCCGGCCCGGCCATCGAAAAGCCCGGCGACCTGGTTGCCATGCTGACCAATCTCAACGAGGGGGATATCCTCTTTGTGGACGAGATCCACCGGCTGAACCGGGCCTATGAGGAGATCCTCTATCCCGCCATGGAGGATTTCGCCATCGACATCATCCTGGGGAAGGGGCCCTCTGCCAACTCCATCCACCTGGATCTGCCGCGCTTTACGCTGATCGGCGCCACTACCCGCTCCGGCCAGCTCACCGCCCCTCTGCGGGACCGTTTCGGCGTTGCGCTGCGTCTGGAGCTCTACACGCCCCAGGAGCTGCAGCGGATCGTCTGCCGCTCCGCTGGCATCCTGAACGTGGAGATCGAGCAGGACGGCGCCCTGGAGATCGCCTCCCGCTCCAGAGGCACGCCTCGAATCGCCAACCGGCTGCTCCGCCGGGTCCGGGACTTTGCCCAGGTCCAGGCGGACGGCGTCATCACCCGGGAAGTGGCCGATCGGGCTCTGAGCCGCCTGGAGGTTGACAAGCTGGGGCTGGACGCGCTGGACCGCCGGATGCTGCGCAGCATCATCGAGTACTATAACGGCGGCCCTGTGGGACTGGACACGCTGGCCGCCACCATCAACGAGGAAGCGGTCACCCTGGAGGACATGTATGAACCCTATCTTCTGCAGCAGGGCTTTCTTACCCGCACGCCGAGAGGGCGCTGCGTGACCCGCCGCGCCTATGAACATCTCGGCATCACTCCTATGGGGCAGCAGCAGTTCGACCTGTAAAAAAATAGAAGTTTTCATGGGAAAAATGTGAAAAAAATATTGACTTTAATCGATCATTCGCTATAATATACCTTGTATGTTTAGAGAGATGCAGATACGATGCGTGAATTGTTTGACCTGAGTGACAATGATCTGCAGCGCCTCGCCGTCCAGGGCGACAGGGCTGCGGAAGAGAGCCTGGCAACTCGCTATATGCAGTTGGTACGGGCCTGTGCGCGCCCATTGTTCCTCGCGGGAGGGGACAGTGAGGATCTCAGTCAGGAAGGCATGTTTGGTTTGCTTTCCGCGATCCGTGAGTTTGACCCTTCCCTGGGCGTCAGTTTTCGAAGCTTTGCGGAGCACTGCATCCGCATGAAACTGTATTCCGCCGTAAAAACCGCTTCCCGCCAAAAGCATCAACCTTTGAACGACAGCATGCCCCTTGAGCAACTCTCCGACGATCCCAGTTCGCAGTTATCGGCAGCACCGGAATTGTTTCGCCGCAGCCCGGAGGATTTGGTTCTGGCCAGAGAGAGCAAGGAAGAGCTGAAAACACTGTTTGCCCAGTGCTTGTCTCCCATGGAAAAGCGTGTCCTGGATCTGTACCTGGACGGGCTTTCCTATCGGAACATCGCCCAGATCCTGAAAAAGGACGAAAAGGCGGTGGACAACGCTGTGCAGCGGATCCGGCGCAAGCTGGCGCATTCCCTTCACCCCGGCGATATCAGCGTGAGCTGATCGCAAATACAGCCGATAAAGGCAACTATCAAAAGAGAGGATTCCAAAATGTACGAAGACAAGACCTTAGTATGCAAAGAGTGCGGTAAAGAGTTCGTTTTCACCGCCGGTGAGCAGGAGTTCTACGCGGAGCGCGGCTTCCAGAACGAGCCTCAGCGCTGCAAGCCCTGCCGTGACGCTCGCAAGAACGCGGCCCGCGGTCCCCGGGATGCCTGCGGCGGCGAGGCCAAGGTTCCCTTTGAGCCCAAGTCCGATCGTCCCGTCTACTGCAGCGAGTGCTTTGCTAAGATGAGAGAGCAGGCCTGAACCGCCTGACAGGAAAGTGGGATGCTTTGAGCGTCCCACTTTTTCTTTATCCAAAAGGAGGAAAACAAAATGGAGATTACCAGAGAGACTGTGATCGGCGATATCGTTGCCAACTGCCCGGAAGCCATGCCGGCCTTTATGGAGATCGGCATGCACTGCATCGGCTGCGCCATGGCCAGCGGAGAGACGGTGGAAGAGGCCTGCGCCGCCCACGGCGTGGATCCGGATGAGTTTCTGGAGTATCTGGCCAAGTATCTGAAGACGCTCTGAGCGCGTCGATTAGGAGCTGCTATGAACAAGCGTCTGCAGGCCATTGAAGCGCTGGTAAAGCCCGGGATCGGTCTTGTCGATGTGGGAACGGATCACGGTTATCTGCCGGTTTCCCTGGCCAGGCACGGCTATCCCGGCGCTCTCTTTGCCTCGGATATCAGAGAGGGTCCCCTGGCGGCCGCCCGCCGCAGCGCCCGGGAGGCGGGCCTGGAAGAGCGGATCGCCTTTCTGCTCTGTGACGGGCTGGATCTCTGCGAACCGGAACGGGTGGACACCCTCGTCATCGCCGGCATGGGCGGAGATACGATCTGCGGCATCCTGGATCGGGCGGAGTGGACCATGGACCCGCGCTATTCTTTGCTTCTACAGCCCATGACCCGAGGAGAGGTGCTGCGCTATTGGCTTACGAATAACGGCTATTCCATAGAACGGGAACAGCTTGTTTCCGACGGAGGGGAGATCTACAGCCTGCTCTGCGCCCGTTTCGGCGGCCTGCAGCAGCTCTGCGACGCGGAGCTCTATACCGGAGCCTTTTCCATGATCGAGCAGGATCCGCTCTGGCCGGAGTACCTCAGGCTTTTGCAGGAAAGGTTTGCAAAGCTGCTGCGGGGCCTGCGGAACAGCGGCAGGGAGCCGGGGAGACTGCGCCTGATGGAGGAAGTATACGATCAACTGAAAGAGAGGGAAGCATATGCCAAGCGTACAGGAGATCTTTGAAACCCTGGCGTCCTGGGCTCCTCTGGAGCTGCAGATGGATTTTGATAACTCGGGCTTTCTGGTGGGGCGGAAAGACAAGCCTGTTCACCGGGCTCTGCTTGCCCTGGACATCACCGAAGAGGTGATTCGGGAGGCCATGGAGATGGGAGCGGAGCTGATCATCTCCCACCACCCGCTGATTTTTCACCCGCTCAAGTCCTTGACCGGCGAAGGTCCGGGCTGGAAAACGCTGCTGCTTGCCGAAAACGGCCTTGCCGCGATCTGCATGCACACCAATCTGGACATTGCGGAGGGCGGCGTCAACGACGTGCTGATCCGCCTGCTGGGCGCAGAACCGGAGGGACCGGTGGACGCCGAGGGCTGCGGCCGCGTCGGGACCCTGCCAGAGCCGATGCGGCTCAAGGAATTCCTGCAGCGCTGCAAAGAGAGATTGAACGCAAAAGGCCTCCGCTATGTGGACGGCGGACGGCCCGTTTCCCGACTCGGCGTGCTCGGCGGCGCGGGAGGCGACGAATTCCGGGACGCTCTGGCAAAGGGCTGCGACACCTATGTGACCGCGGACGTCAAGTATCATGTTTTCCTGGAGGCCGTGGAGGAAGGCGTCAATCTTATCGACGCGGACCATTTCTGCACGGAAAATCCGGTGATCCCCGTATTGGCCCAGCGCCTGCGGAAAGCCTTTCCCGATGTGGACTTTCTTGTTTCCCGCCGGCATCATCAGCTGATCTCCTTCTTCTGACAGACAGGCGCAGCCTGTTCTATCCCGCTTCCGCTCCTCATAGACTCGTTTCAGCGAGAACATGAGAGCGGAGGCGTTTTTTTATGACAGACCACAACATTTATCGGGAGCTGGCACTACGCACCCAGGGCGCCTGCATGCTTGGCGTAGTCGGCCCGGTCAGAACGGGAAAATCCACATTTATCAAGCGTTTTATGGAGACCATGGTCATCCCGGCCATGGAGAACGATTTCAGTCGGCAGCGGGCGCGGGATGAACTGCCCCAAAGCGGTTCCGGCCGCAGCATCATGACGGCGGAGCCCAAATTCGTGCCGGAAGAGCCGGTCTCCATCGCACTGGGAGAAAACAGCAGTCTGTCCGTCCGCCTGGTGGACTGCGTGGGCTACATGGTGGAAGGCGCCGCGGGGCAGATGGAGGACGGAGCGGAACGCATGGTGACGACGCCCTGGTTTGACCATGAGGTCACCATGACGGAAGCTGCGGAAAAAGGGACGGCCCTGGTGATCCGCGAGCACGCCAGCGTGGGGATCGTGGTCACCTGCGACGGAAGCGTCTGCGATCTGTCCAGGGACGCCTATGTGGAACCGGAGCGGCGGGTGATCCGAGAGCTGCAGGAGATCGGCAAGCCCTTTGTGGTGCTGCTGAACAGCGCGGAGCCGGCCGGGGAGCGAGCCAGGGAAATAGCCGGACAGCTGGAAGAGGCATACGGGGTCAGCTGCCGCTGCGTCAACTGTTTGACGATGGGGGAGCAGGAGTTCGTGCAGATCCTCCGCTTGATCCTGGAAGATTTCCCCCTGCGGGCGCTGCAGTTTGATCTGCCGGAATGGATGCGGGCGCTCTCCGCGGAGGAGCCGCTGAAGAAGCAGCTCTATGAAGCGATCCGAAAAGCAGGCGAAGGATTGACACGCCTGCGGGATCAGCGTACGCTGCTGGAACGTCTGAAAACCGAGGAGATCCTTTCCGGCGTCAGAACGGTGGGGGAGGATCTGGGACGCGGTACGGCGGAAATCGAGCTGCAGATGCCCCGGAAGCTGTATTACCAGCTGCTCTCCGAACGCAGCGGCCTTCCGGTACAGAACGACGGGGAGCTGATGACGCTCATGAGCGAGATGTGCGGCATCCGTAAGGAGTACGAGAGGCTGCGGGGCGCGCTGGAGGACGTGCGGACTGTCGGCTACGGGGTCGTTCTGCCGGCGGCGGAAGAGATGCAGATGGAAGAGCCCCAGATCGTCCGTCAGGGCGGGAAATACGCGGTAAAGCTGCGGGCCAGCGCGCCGGCGATCCATCTGCTGCGCACGCAGATCGAGTGCGAGGTCAATCCGGACATCGGCGGCGACGGAGCTTCCGAAGACATCCTGGGCTTTCTGCTGCAGGGCTTTGACGGGGATGTGAACCGTATCTGGGAATCGAAGATCTTCGGCCGGTCCTTGAACGAGCTGGCTGAGGAGAGCCTGAACGCCAGGATCCTGTCCTTGCCGGACAACGCCCGGGAACGGCTGCGGGAGACGCTGCAGCGCCTGATCAACGAGGGCAGCGGCGGCCTGATCTGCATTTTGCTCTGATCTTCCCTTTGACTTCGGAAGGGGGAACGTCTATAATGAATCCTAAAGAACAGGGCAAAACAGCCGGACTGACATTCCGGCGAAAACGGATCCTGGCGACGCTCGCTGCTGTTGCGCTGCTGCTGGGCTCCCTCTGGTTTGCCGAGGCCTTCGGCCCGAAGCGGACGCCGGCTTTTTCCGCAGCGGATCGGGGCATTCTGGTCATTGATCCGGGCCACGGCGGCATAGACGGCGGCGCAATTGCGTATAACGGCGTCAAGGAAAGCGAGCTGAACCTCTCCATCGCCCTGAAAATGCAGCAGCTGGCCGCGTTCTACGGCATAGAGACCCGCATGACGCGGCAGGACGAAAGCCCCAGGACAGAGCTTGACAGCTACAGTGAACGGGAAGAGCTGGCCTACCGGGCCGATCTTGCCGAGGAAACGGAAAACAGCGTCCTGATCAGCATTCACCAGAATTTTTTTCTCACCTCACAGCCCAGCGGCGCGCAGGTGCTTTACGGTTCGGGAACGGAGAGCCGCCGCTTGGGCGAACTGACCCACCGGAATCTGGTGGAAGCGCTGCAGCCGACCAACCGCCGGGTTGCCGCACCGGCGCCGGCGGAGCTCTATCTCACTTCTCATGTGAGCTGCCCCGTGATATTGGTCGAGTGCGGTTTTCTGTCCAATCTTTCAGATCTGCAGCTGCTGTCCGACCCGCGGTATCAGAGCGCTCTCGCCGCGGTGCTCATCAGTTCTTTTCTGCAGTATACAAACGCTCCGAATCTATAAGAAACAGGGAGATCATCCGATGGCCAACAAAAAGAAAACGGTCTATGTCTGTGCCGAGTGCGGGCACGAATCCTCCAACTGGTCCGGAAAGTGCCCGGCCTGCGGGATGTGGAATACCATGAAGGAAATGAGCCTGGAGTCGAAAACCGGCGCAAAAAGCTCCGGCTATTCCGGCGGCCGTCCCAAGGCGAAGAAAATGAATCAGCTGGACACGGAGGCGGAGATCCGCTTTGACACGGGCATCTCGGAGTTTGACCGGGTCCTGGGCGGCGGCGCCGTGCTTGGTTCTCTGAACCTGGTTGGCGGCGCGCCGGGGATCGGCAAATCCACGCTGCTGCTGCAGATGTGCGCCACCCTGGAACCGGGACGCCGCATCCTCTATGTCACCGCCGAAGAGAGCGAACGGCAGCTGAAGCTTCGTGCGCAGCGCCTGGGCGTGGAAAACGAAGAACTCTATGTGCTGGCCGAAACCTCGCTGGAGACGATCCTGGCGGTAACAGAGGACACGAAGCCGGAGATCCTGATCCTGGACTCCATCCAGACCGTAGCCAGCACGGAGGCGGATTCCGCCCCCGGCAGCGTGACGCAGGTGCGGGAGTGCACCATGCGGCTCATGCGTCTGGCCAAGGAGGAGGGGATCACCGTCTTCGTGGTTGGACATATCACCAAAGAGGGCAGCATCGCCGGCCCCAAGGTGCTGGAGCACATGGTGGACTGCGTGCTGTATTTTGAAGGAGAACGCAGCACAAGCTTCCGGATCCTGCGGGCTGCCAAAAACCGCTTTGGCTCCACCAATGAGATCGGTGTGTTCGAGATGAACGAGGAAGGACTGCGCTGCGTGGATAACCCTTCGGAGCTGCTGCTTTCCGGCCGCCCGGCAAACAGCCCCGGCACCTGCGTGGCCTGCGTCATCGAGGGGACCCGCCCCATTCTGGCGGAGGTTCAGGCTCTGGTAACGCCCTCCAACTATAATGCAGCCCGCCGCAGCAACGGCATCGACTATAACCGGGCCGCCATGCTGCTGGCCGTGCTGGAAAAAAGGGGAGGGCTGCCCGTGGGCAGCTGCGACGCCTATATCAATGTGGTGGGTGGGCTGAGCCTGGAAGAGCCCGCCGCCGATCTGGCAACGGTGTTAGCCATAGCCTCCAGCTATCTGGACCGGCCTCTCGGCTCCGATCTGGCCGCCATCGGCGAGGTTGGCCTGGCGGGGGAGATCCGCAGCGTGGGGAACCTGAATCAGCGCCTGTCTGAGATCGCCCGTCTCGGCTTTGCCCGCTGCGTGATCCCCGCCCATGTCCGCCATGAGATCCGCCGACCGGGGGGGCTGCAGCTCATTTCTGTCAAAAACGTGGGTGAGGCCGTTGCCGCTGTCCTGGGTCGGGAACAAAAGAACCGCCCGGAACGCACTTGATTCTCAATAGATGATAACAAAACAACGTGATAAGCGGCAGTAAAAACCGTTTATCACGCTGTTTTTAAACTTTTTTTGGTTTCAAGAATTGTTAATTCTCTTCTTCGTCCCGCTGCTCCCGGGTTTTACGGCCGATGGGGTTCGCCATGGCGGCTTCATGGAGGGCGGCGTTATCCAGGTGGGTATAGATCTGGGTGGTGTTCAAATTGCTGTGTCCCAGAACCTCCTGAAGCGCTCGGGTGTCCACGCCGTTTTTCAGCATGAGCGTGGCAGCCGTATGCCTTAATTTATGAGGAGAATATCGTTCCGGATCCAGGCCCGCAGCGAGGAGTTTTCGCTCGACCATCTGCTGAACGCCGCGTACTCCAATTCTGCAATTTTTTTGACTGATAAACAGGGCTTTTTTGTCCTTTTCCGGCAGTTTTTCGTCATTTCTGACCATTAAATAGTCATCGATCGCTTCGCGGCAGCCGTCGCCGAAATAGACCACACGTTCTTTGTTGCCTTTACCGAGGACCCGAACGTGATCTTCATATACGTCGGTTACGTTCAGACCCACCAATTCCGATACCCGAAGCCCGCAGGACAGGAAAAGCATCAAAATAGCGTAGTCCCGCAGACCGTAGGGCCCATCGCAGGCGCTGAGCAGCTTTTCGCATTCTGATTCCTCCAGATAGCGCGGCAGACTGGCCTGACGCTTGGGCATATCGAGCTCCTGGGTGATGTTGCGCTCCAGAAGGTGTCGTTTGGCGGTCAAGTACTGAAAGAAGGATTTTACAGTAGAGGTCCTGCGGCAGCGGCTGGCCGCAGAGAGCGAGGCGTCCGATTCGGGCGAAAAAGACTGGTAACGATAGAGCTCTTCGATTTTGATCGCTTTGATGAAATCCAGATCCACATCGGTGATATCGATCTCATCAAAAGGAACGCTGCGGTCAACCAGTCTGCGGCGGCGTTTCAAAAAACGAAGCAGGATTTTCAGATCCAAATAGTAGGCCATGACCGTCCGGTCGGAGTGACCGCGTACCGTGGAGTGATATTCCAGAAATTCCATCACGATATCCGGAACATCGTTGATTTCGTCCAGTTTCATAGAATGTCCTTTCTCGGGGCAAAATAGCCCTATAAAATCTCGCTAAATTTATATTATGCGAGATTTACTGTTTTTTATGATCCGGGGAGCCTTCGCTTCCCCGTTGCATTCAGTATAAATCAAAGCGCTCTTCCTGTCAAGTCCGACGAAGCGGAATCCTGCTGCTGCGTTCCTTGTTCTGATTCATCGCCGCGGTTTGATGTTGATTTGTTTTTTTAGCTGCGCATTATATTCTTTTGACGCGTCTGGCTTGATGTCATCATGATCATGTCTTCGATTCTCATCGGTGAATCTTTCACTGCTCCCCTGATCATGCTTTCCATTACTATTATTTATGTGATTGCCTGCGGGCTCATAGAGAAATCCGTCCCGGAGATTCCTTGCATGACTTCCGGTCAAAAAGGCCTTTCATACATTGGCCCGTGCGTATTACTTCGGAATGCCTCTATGCGTAGGCCGGCTCTGTTTCTACGCGAAAACGATCGGCCTTTACCGGGTCGGTTCGATTTTTCCTCCTCAGATTGTCAAAACATTAACCAAGCAAAAAAGAATGAAAAAGTTGTCAAAAAAGAACAAAAGCCTCTAAAGTAGAAGCTTTAGAGGCTTTAAGGTTGCTTTTTATTCCTCTTCCTTCGGGACGCTGAAGCGCTCCAGATTGATCAGAGGATCCTTGGTGACGCGGATCGCGTTCAGCAGAGTCGCCAGTACCGCGGCGACGTCCAGGAACAGGACGAACCACAGCTTGCAGAAGCCCAGCATGCTCAAGAAGATCAGCAGGGCCTTGACGGCGAACACAAAGATCGCGTTCGATTTGGCTACCTGGCACATACGACGGGAGATGAGAAGGATCATCGGCAGCGCCTGTGCATCCTCGGGCTGTACGGTTACATCAGCGAATTTGGCTTTCCGGCTCAGGCGAACATCCACGTCCGCCGCCGTGTGGGTCTCCAGCCCGTTGGCATACACGAACATCACATGATTCCGGGTGCCTTGGTTCAGATCCTCGATGTGCTTGAGCTTGCGTTCCGTGTCGCATTCGCCGAAGGCCTCGTCGAAGCCCAGATCCTCGGCCATACGCTGGCTCTCCCCTGCTCCGTCTTCGGTCAGCAGAACAAGCTCGCGGACATTGGCGTCACGAAGACCGGTCACCAACTCGGCGCCGTTCTCGTTTACCTGGGAGACGATGCAGAGATAGCCGACGCAGCGGCCGTTGACGGTGAGATAATAGATCTCGCCGGATTCCTCAACGGGAGGAACGGCAATGCCGTTGGACTCCAGATAAGCGCCGGTAGCCAGCACAACAGGAGCTCCGCCGATTTTCAGGACGACGCCACAGCCGGGAATATCTTCAAAATCGCTGACGACATCCAGCTTGTAATCCTGCTCGGGCAGGGTGGGGATCGCCTTGGCGAAGGGCTGCTCGGAGTAGTACACCGCATGGGCAACAAAGTTCAGGAAGGTGGTCTGATCCAGCACGTCGGAATGCAGGGCCTCCAGTTCGGGAGCGCTGGTGGAGAAGATGCCAGCCTTGTCCAGCACAACCACATTGGCGTCGGCTGCAGCCTCCATCGTCTGGCCGTCCTTAAAGAGGATGCCGTTGCGCGCGCCAAAGCAAAGACCGGTAAGCGCGGTAAAGGGCATGGCGGTCACGACAGACGCGGGAATGGAAGCCACCAGGATCATCAGCGCCCGGTGGATGGAAACACGGTAGCTGTAATCGCCCAATCTCGGCAGCAGGAAGATATAGACCAGGGAGAAGATCATGGCGATCTTCAGGATGAGATCCGCGCTCCGGTAGGCTTCCCCTTCCATCTTGAGCTTGCAGGCTTTTTCATCGGAGAAGCGCTCCTCTGCCTGCTCCGCCAGCTCCTGATCCTCGATCCGGAGCATCTGCATGGCGGCGCCGCGGGCGCGTTTCTGGAAGAAATCCAGCGCCATCAGGCAGAGCTGGTAGAGCAGAAGCAGCGCGGCAGCCTCGGAGGGATAGCCGATCAGGAAGGCGACAAAAGCCACAAAAAGCATCACAATGGGCGTTGCAAAGTATTTTTTATCCAGAACACTGTCAAAGGCTTTCAGGCCCAGGTCAAACCCGGACGCGATCGCGGACAGGACCAGAAGGATATAGCGCACGATCTGGTTCTTGAACACGAAAGCGCCGAGGATCAGAAGAACAGCAGCCAGGGCCAGGCGTCCATATAATATCGTGTTCGGAGAAAAGGCAGGAAGTTTCGGCGCCTTTTCCGCAAATCTCGGGCGCGTATTTCTTTGGCTCATATTTGCCACCTCCAATGTTATCTCTCTCTGAGTGGGTTGCGAAATTGCGGGATCAGGCCTTGCCGTCGGAGCCGAGAACGTGGACGATCTTATGAGCGACCATGTCCTTCACGGCCTGGCGGGCGGGCTTCAGATACTGACGGGGATCAAAGGCTTCGGGATGCTCGGCGAAATACTTGCGGATATTGCCGGTCATGGCAAGACGGATATCGGAGTCAATATTGATCTTGCAGACGGCCAGCTTCGCAGCCTCGCGGAGCTGATCCTCGGGGATGCCGATGGCGTCGGGCATATTGCCGCCGTACTGGTTGACCATCTTCACAAACTCCTGAGGAACGGAGGAAGAGCCGTGCAGCACGATGGGGAAACCGGGCAGGCGCTTGATGCACTCATGCAGCACGTCGAAACGCAGGGGGGGCGGGACCAGAATGCCGTCAGCGTTGCGGGTGCACTGGGAAGCCTTGAACTTATAGGCGCCGTGAGAGGTGCCGATGGCGATGGCCAGAGAGTCGCAGCCGGTGCGGGAGACGAACTCCTCCACCTCTTCGGGACGAGTGTAGCTCTCCTTGCCGTGTTCCACAGCGACCTCGTCCTCCACGCCGGCCAGCGTGCCCAGCTCGGCCTCGACAACGACGCCGTGATCGTGGGCGTACTCCACGACCTGACGGGTCAGGGCGATGTTTTCTTCAAAGCTCTTGGAAGAAGCGTCGATCATGACGGAAGTGAAGCCGCCGTCGATGCAGCTCTTGCAGAGCTCAAAGCTGTCGCCGTGGTCCAGGTGCAGGGCGATGGGGATCTCGGGATTCTCGATAATGGCGGCCTCAACCAGCTTGACCAGATAGGTGTGGTTGGCATAGGCGCGGGCACCCTTGGAGACCTGCAGGATCACGGGGCTCTTCAGCTCCCCTGCCGCCTCGGTGATACCCTGAACGATTTCCATATTGTTTACATTGAAGGCGCCGATGGCATATCCGCCGTCGTAAGCCTTGGCAAACATTTCTTTTGTAGTTACAAGAGCCATAATCATTCTCCTTATCCATTTTTTGTACAAATAGCATATTTACAAATTTGCTTTTCTATTATATTCTCATTCCATGCCAGAATCAAGAAGCAGCTTTCACAAATGTAAAAAAATTTTTAAGATAAACGGAGGAAATCTCAGATGAGCAACAAACTGGTCGGCGCATGCATATTCGGGCAGTCAGGCGGTCCCACGGCCGTCATCAATGCCAGCGCTTACGGCGTGATCCGCGCCGCGCTGGACGCGGAGGAAATCACGAAGGTCTACGGCGCCGCCAACGGCATCAAGGGCGTTCTGGAAGACAAACTGTACGTGATGGACGAGGAGGATCCCGAAGAGCTGAAGCTTCTGCTGCACACCCCCTCTTCCGCCCTGGGCTCCTGCCGCTACAAGATCGCCGATCCCGAAAAGGACGACAAAGACTACAAGCGCATTCTGGAAATCTTCAAGAAGTACAATGTACGCTATTTCTTCTACAACGGCGGCAACGATTCCATGGACACCTGCAACAAGATCAGCCGCTATATGGAGTCTGTGGGCTATGAATGCCGGATCATGGGCGTACCCAAGACCATCGACAACGACCTGTACGGTACGGACCACTGCCCCGGCTTCGGAAGCGCCGCCAAATATATCGCCACCTCCTGCATGGAGATCAACAAGGACGCTCGGGTCTATGACAACGGCATGGTCACCATCGTGGAGATCATGGGCCGTCACGCCGGCTGGCTGGCCGCCAGCTCCGCGCTTGCGACGGAATTCGGCTCCGGTCCGGATCTGATCTATCTGCCTGAGGTCGACTTCGATATGGACAAGTTCCTGGACGACGTCCAGCGGCTGTACGACGCCAACGGCAAGGTCCTGGTGGCCGTGTCCGAGGGCATCCACTATGCCGACGGCAGCTTTGTTTCCGAGGCGAAGATCTCCGCGACCGACGGCTTCGGTCATGCCCAGCTGGGCGGGCTTGCCGCCATGCTGGCCGCCATCGTAAAAGGCCGTACCGGCGCCAAGGTCCGCGGCATCGAGCTGAGCCTTCTGCAGCGCTGCGGTGCGCACCTGGCCTCTGCCGTTGATATCGAAGAAGCCCGCATGGCCGGTGAAGAGGCTGTGAAGCAGGCCGTCAGCGGCGTGACCGGCAAAATGATCGCCTTCGAGCGGGACGAAGTGGACGGAAACTATCATTGCAGGATTAAGCTCCTGCCCCTTGACAAGGTTGCCAACTTCGAGAAGAAGATCCCTCTTTCCTGGCTCAACGAGGAGCGCAACGGCCTGAAGCACGAGTTTATCGACTATGTGCTGCCCCTGATCCAGGGCGAGCCGAAGCTCCCGCTGGAGCATTCCCTCCCCCGCTACGCCAGGCTGAAAAAAGTTCTGGCCAAGTAAAGATAACAAAGAAGAAAACACCTCTGTGTATTTTGCACAGAGGTGTTTTTACAAATTGCGGATCTGATTCTGCAGAAGCGTACCCACCGCGTCGGCCAGCTTATCGATGGAGGGGATCCGGGAGAAGTCCTTGTTGTATACCAGCTTTGCGTTGGGCAGATCTTCCTCTTCCCCGGTGAAAACGCAGATCACAGCGATCCCGTCCGCCCGGGCTTTTCGCACTTCCGCGGCGGTGTCCCTCACGCCCGCTTCCTTTTCGTAGGGCGTGTAATCGGAGCTGTCGTCCGAAAACAGACGCAGGGCGTCATGGGGCTTTACATCGGACAGCAGGATCAGGATCTTGTTTTCATAGGGGCTGCCGGTCATCAGTTCATGGACGGCGCGGATGGCAAGACCGTCCCGGTTGCAGCCGTTGGAGACATATTCGAAAATCTTCCCGTTGTCCCGTGGCTTGTCGTAGTCCCGGAAAACGCGCAGGATGGTATAGCCCGTCATGGAGCAGAAGGACATGACCCGGCAGGGAATGGCGCACTGGGTCAAAGCCTCGGCGATCAGATAACCCTGGGTGGAGACTTTCTCCTGGCGTTCGCACTGAGAGGTCGAGGCATCCAGAAGAATGTCCACGCTCAGGTCTCCCATGTTCCCCTGCTCGGTCCGCAGAAAAACCTTCTCGTCCTGTAAGACGCCGGCACGCCAGATCCTGGCGGGGTCCAGCTTCCCGGAGTCGGACCGGATCTCCGAGGGCTGCAGATACAGCAGGACGGAGTTTCGGATCCGGGAGGCCAGGCGGTCGATGGAGGTGCGGTTTTCTGACAGATGCTCCCGGTAATACGACCGATTCCTCTCGACCTGCTTCGCTTCCTTCTCTTTCCGCAGAGCCTCGAAGGCGTTCTGGATCTTCCCCTTGTCGGGCACGCCTCGGGTAAAATGCAGATGGCAGAGACTGTGGCTCCCGCTGCAGAGCTTTCTCTCCAGCTCTGTGTTTTCCTGCTCGGAAAACATGGGCGCGCCGAATTTGAAGGCCATGAAATCCCGTAGCTGCGCCGCGCTCAGATGGGTGACAGGCTCGTCTTCCCTGCGCAGCAGCTCGTCGTTCTCTTCATAGGCGTGACTTGGGTGATCCGCAAGACCGATCCCGAACTTTCGATAGCGTCCCTTTGCTTTTTTCCCATTCCGCCGCCCCAGCGCAATCAGAGGAAAACGCCTTTCCCGCTTCTTCTCCTCCGCGGTGATCTGAAACCAGCGGGAAAAGAGTTCCCTGGCTTTGACGACGATAGCGTCGGTATCCAATTCCGGAGAAAACTCCAGCTCGTCCAGGAGCTTCCTGTCATAACGGCTCATCTGCGGCTCTATCCCCAGCGCGCGCTGATAATGGGCGGCGGCAAGACAGTCGTATAGATGATAATCGTCCAAAGGGGCGCCGTAAGTCTTCAGATAGCGCCGCGCATAGTCCTGCCGCAGCTTTTCAAGCACAGGCCTGTGAGGGAGCTCTTTTTGAAAAACGGCGTTTTCCAGTCCCAGCCAGAGGAGTCCCTCGTAAATGTCCGATTCCTCATATTGCTGAAAAGAGGCAAAGACCTGCGCCAGCTTCCCGTATTCGTAATGCCGGCGAACCGCGCCGATGACGCAGTTCCAGTAGAGCTCCGCGTCGCCCTTTTCGTCAAAGGCTTTGAAATCCGGGACGAAGGAATAGTTTTCCGCGGCGTTCCAGATCTGATTGACGGCTCTTCTCCGCTGCTGTTCGGAAACAGTGTTCATTTCTCTTCGAAGAGATCTTGCGCTGCTAAGTCTCCCCGGATCCGGGCGGAGATCAGATCCTGGACCAACTGCCGCTCGAAGGGATCGAAGGACTTGTTGATCATGCCCATCTCCAACGCCTGGCCCAGATTCAGCCCGTTTTCCACAAGACTCACGGCGCTGAGCAGACCGCGCAGATCCAGAGCCTTGGTGGAGATCTCCGAGCTGTCGCACTTTTTGCGGATATCCTGGAACAGCCGGGACAGCTGCTGCGCGTACTCGCTGCGCAGATGAGGAAACTGGCTGAGCAGCAGCTTCTGCAGGTCTTCTTCCCCGATGATGGGCATGTTCAGCACCATGAAACGGGAGGCCAGCGCCTCATTCAGCTCCCGGGTGCCGGCATAGCCGTAGTTCATGGTGGCCAGGAAACGGGTGCTGGGCGCCAGCGTGATACGGTCATAGCCCGGCACGTCGATGATCCGGCGAAAGTCCAGCGTAGCGTGCAGCACGGCCAAAGACTCGTTCTTCGCCATGTTGATCTCGTCCAGAACGCCGAATCCGCCTTCCTGGGCGCACTGGGTAATGGGGCCGCGGCGAAACTGCACTTCCCCGTTTTTAAAGGTATCCGTTCCGATCAGGGAAGCGGCGTCCGTATTCAGGTAGAAGGAAATGTCCCAGGCCGGTCGGGCGAATACGGCGGTCAGATTCTCAGCCAGCACGTTTTTCCCCGTAGCCTTGGGGCCGACCAGCAGCAGGTTCTCCCCTGCCAGCAGCGCGGTCAGCGCCTGTTCCCAGATCTCCTTTCCGTAGTAATGAAAACGGGGCTGAGGCACTCTGTGCCGCATCTCCTCCGAGACCGGATACTGCTCCCGGAAATCCCGGATCCGTTTCAGGATCGACGCGTTGATCCCTTCATTTAGCAAAAAATCGAGCATTGAGCAACACCTCTCTTTTTCTGGGATCCAGTATAGCACAGTCTTCCCTTCTTTTCCACACCGGGATTGCAAGATGAAAAAAAATAAAGTATACTGCCGTTGAGGGAGATGAGCCTATGAAGAGTCTGCGGAAGGACTATGTGAAGATCGAGCGGAACGGAAAGCTCTCCTACGGCGGCAATCAGATGTGGTCGGACAGTAAAACGCTGCAGACCTGCGGATGCGGTCCCGTTGCGGTGCTGGATACGATCCTGTATCTGACAGGCCGTCAGGACCGGCCGATCTCGCTGGAAGAGTATAACCGGGAGCTGGAGAAAATGAGCCGTGTCTATCTGCCGCTGGTGAAGCCCTTCGGCATCAACGGGCTGCTGCTGGCGGTGGGGATGAATCGCCTGCTGCGGAAATACGAGCTCCCCTATCGGGCTTTCTGGGCCGTCTCCGGCAAAAAATTCTGGAACCGGGTGGAGGAACTGCTGGATCAGGATCTGCCGGTGGTCTTTTCCGTCGGTCCCAATTTCCCAGCCGTCTGGCGCAAGCATCGTTTGACCTTTTATGCCAAAAAGGCCGACGGCAGCTTTTTCCCCGCCAGCTCCGCAAAAGCGCACTACATCACGGCCACCGGCTGTGATGAGCAGTGGCTGCGGATCTCCTCCTGGGGCAGAGAATACTATATCAAACGGCAGGAATATGATGAGTATATACGCAAACACAGCGCTTATCTGGTGAGCAATGTGCTGATGCTGAAGCGTATACGCTGATTTTTGTGCAGTTTTGCCATTGCATTTTTTTCATGAACGGATAAAATGTGGCAAACCTGAAATTCCTTGGAGGAAAACACTATGAGTCGTCAGGAAGCTGTTGCTCAGTATAACGCTGCCTACAAGCTCGGACAAAAGTATTATAAAGCCGCTTTGAATCGCGGAAGCTACCCCTATCCTCAGGTACTGGACGAGCTGCTGAACGAAAACCAATCCGCCGGCCGGATGGAGCTTGGTCTTGTGGATATCCCCTCCGACTTGATCGTCGGTACTGTATCCGCCGGTCGTCGCGCCGCTTTCGCAGGCAACTTCATGCCTTTGCTGGGGCCGGAATCGGAATTCGGATTCAAATGGATCGCTCTCTGCGAGGCCCATCTGGGAGACGAGGGGATCCGGGACCCGATCCGCTGCTGCGAGTATCTGGGCCGCTTTTATGTCACCGAGGGCAATAAGCGCGTCAGCGTCTTAAAAAGCTACGACGCGCCTACCATTCCCGGCTTCGTGACAAGGATCCTGCCCCTGTACAGCGATGATCCGGATATCCGTCTCTATTATGAATTCCTGCATTTCTATCCCCGCTGCAGCCTGTATCAAATCCGCTTCTCCCAGTTCGGCAGTTATGAAAAGCTGCAGAAATCCATGGGCTTTGCGGAAGACCATGTGTGGACGACGGAGGAAAAACGCGCCTTCCTTGCGGTCTTGACCCGTTTTCAGACGTTCTATTCCAAATTGGGCGGCAATCAGCTCTCCGGTACCGTCAGTGACGCGCTGCTGGCCTGCCTGCAGGTCTTTTCCTTTGCCGAACTGCGCGCCATGAGTTCCGAGGAGATGACAAAGGCTCTGGAAGGCCTCTGGAAGGATGTAAAAAGCCCCGCTCTCCCCCGCTCCATTGCGCTGAGCACCGCCCCGGAAGAGGCGGACCAGGGCATTTTCAGCCTGGTCAAAGGCATCACCCGGCCGGACCATCTGCAGATCGCCTTTGTCTACGGCAACGATCCGGAAGTCAGCGCCTGGACACGCTCTCATATCCAGGGCGAAACGGCCCTGCGCCAGGAACTTGGCAGCAAGATCGGCATCAAAAAATACTGGGCACTGAAGCACGATTATCTTCAGGCCATGGAAAATGCCGTGGCAGACGGATCGGACCTGATCTTTGCCACAACGCCCCAGATGATCGGCGCCTGCCGGAAAATCGCCGCCATGAATCCGAAGATTCGAGTCCTCAACTGCGCCTTATCCAAACCCTATATGGGGCTGCGGACCTATTACAGCCGCAGCTATGAGGCCAAGTTCATCACCGGCGCCATTGCCGGCGCCATGGCAAAAAAGGATCGCATCGGCTATATCGCAAACTACCCGATCGTGGGCGTTCCCGCGGATATCAACGCTTTTGCCCTGGGCGCCCAAATGACCAACCCCAGGGCGCGGATCGAGCTTCTCTGGTCCTCGGAGACGGACGATCCCATATCCATCTTTCGGGAGCGGGGCATTTCGGTGATTTCCAACCGGGATGCCACAGACCCCAAACAGTCCAGCTGGGCCCTGGATTTCGGAACCAATCTTCTGCAGGAGGACGGCGCGCTGATGCCTCTGGCAACGCCGCGCTGGGATTGGGGCCGCTTCTACGTTCAGGTGGTCAAAAGCGTGTTTAACGGCAGCTACGACGCTCTGGCGAAGTCCCAGAGCGAGCAGGCCATCAACTATTGGTGGGGTATGAACGGCGGCCTTATCGACGTGCAGTTCTCCCCCAGCCTGCCCGAGGGGCTGCGAAGGCTTGCCGAGCATCTTTGCCGAGACCTGCGGGAAGGCTGGTTTGAGCCCTTCCGCTGCCGGATCCGGGATCAGGAGGGCGTGCTGCGCTGCGACGGCAGCAGCGGGCTGAGTCCTGCCGAGATCATGCGCATGGACTGGCTCTGTGAGAACGTGGAGGGCCATATCCCCGAGATCCAGGAATTGAAGCCCGAGGCGGTGGAGACCTCCCAGGTTCTCGCCATCCGTCCGGAAAATGTGGTGGAAAAGGAACCGTGACCATGAAACTGCTGTTGGTCTCCGATGAAGAAAGTCCCTTGTTTTGGGAGTATTACCGGCCCGGGCGTCTGGACGGGATCGACCTGATTCTGTCCGCCGGCGATCTGAAGTCGGACTATCTGAGCTTTCTGGTCACGATGGGCCATGCGCCGGTCCTCTACGTCCACGGCAATCATGACGGTTTTTATGAACGCTTTCCGCCGGAGGGCTGCGACTGCGTGGACGGGGATCTGGTATGCGTCAAAGGGCTGCGGATCCTGGGCCTGGGCGGTTGCCCGCTCTACAACGGCGGACCCCATCAGTACACGGAGAGGCAGCTCCGCCGCCGGTATCGAAAGCTCTGGTGGAAGATCCGAAAAGCGAAGGGCGTGGACATCCTCCTGACGCACGCACCCGCCAGAGGCTTGGGCGACTTGGACGATCGGGTCCACCGCGGCTTCGACTTTTTCCTGGAGCTGATGGACAAGCTGAAGCCCCGCTATCTGATCCACGGCCACGTCCACCCAAGCTATAAAATGCGGCCCAAAGGCGATCTCCAATATGGAGAGACCACCATCATCAACGCCTGCGGCTATCGGATCCTGGAGATCCCAGACCCGCAGCAGTAAAAAAGATCACGGTACAAGCGCTGTACCGTGATCTTTTTATGCAATTTCGTTCAGTTCACGCTGAAAAGCAGGTCGCCGTATGTGGGAAGCGGCCAGTATTCCGCGGCGGTAAGGCGCTCCATCTCATCCAGATCGTGCCGCAGCTCTTCCATGCGGGAGAGGACCTCGTCGCGATAAAAGACGGCCAGACGCAGGCTGTCATCTTTCGGAAGGTTCCGCAGCGCGTCCTCCAGGGCCAAGACCTTTACGTAAGCGGCGTCCACAAGCCCGCCGAGCTTCTCTTCCAGCTCCGTTTCGAAGCGGCAGGCCGAGCGGGTGGAGTACTCCCTCCTGGTGAGAACGGAGTCTGTCAGATCCCGCACATAAGCGGATACGGAGGGCAGGATCTCTTTCCGCGTCATCTCCAGCAGAGTCTGTGCTTCCATGTGCAGCACTTTGCAGTAGCTGTCCAGCTTGATCTGGTAACGGGCGCGGATCTCCGTCTCGGAGTAGACCCGGTGACGCACAAAGAGGTCAATATTCTTCTGCGCCAGGTAATAGGGCACACAGTCGGGGGTACTGCGCAGATTCAGAAGTCCCCTGCTCTCGGCCTCTTTGATCCAGGCCTCGTCATAGCCGTTGCCGTTGAAGACGATGCGCTTGTGGCTGCGGATCACATCCCGGATCAGGTCGTGCAGGCAGGCCTCGAAGTTCTCCGCCTGCTCCAGGATATCGGCATACTGCCGCAGGGACTCGGCCACGGCGGTGTTCAGCACCACGTTGACGCCGGAGATGGAAGCGGAGGAGCCGGGCATGCGGAACTCGAACTTGTTGCCGGTGAAGGCGAAGGGAGAGGTGCGGTTGCGGTCGGTGGTATCCCTGGGGAACTTGGGCAGCACGTGTACGCCGACTTTGATCTGCTCCTTCTTCACGTTGCCGTAAGGGGCCTCGTTCTCAATGGCGTTGAGGATGCTCTCCAGCTCTGCGCCCAGGAACATGGACACGACGGCGGGCGGCGCTTCGTTGGCGCCCAGGCGATGGTCGTTAGCGGCGGATGCCACGGAGATGCGCAGCATATCCTGGTAGTCGTCCACAGCCTGGATCACGGCGCAGAGGAACAGCAGGAACTGGGCGTTTTCATAAGGCGTTTCGCCGGGCTCCAGCAGATTCACGCCCTCGTTGGTGCAGATGGACCAGTTGTTGTGCTTGCCGCTGCCGTTGAGGCCGGCAAAGGGCTTCTCGTGCAGGAGACAGACCATGTCGTGCTTCTTGGCGATCTTGCGCATCAGCTCCATGGTGAGCTGGTTGTGGTCGGCGGCAATGTTGGTAGTGGTGAAGATGGGGGCCAGCTCGTGCTGACCGGGGGCCACCTCGTTGTGCTCGGTCTTGGCCATGACGCCCAGCTTCCAGAGCTCCTCGTTCAGCTCCTTCATGAAGGCGGCGACCCGGGGCTTGATGGCGCCGAAATAGTGGTCGTCCAGCTCCTGACCCTTGGGGGGCTTGGCGCCGAAAAGGGTCCGGCCGGTATAGATCAGGTCTTTCCGCTTCTCGTAGACCTCCCGGTCGATGAGAAAATACTCTTGTTCCGGTCCCACCGTGGTCTTGATGGAGGTGACCCGGTTATTGCCGAACAGGCGGACGATCCGCAGGCCCTGGCGGTTGATGGCCTCCATGGAGCGCAGCAGCGGCGTCTTCTTGTCCAGGGCTTCGCCGCCGTAGGAGCAGAAGGCCGTGGGGATGCAGAGGATACCGTCTTTGATAAAAGCGTAAGAAGTAGGGTCCCAGGCGGTATAGCCCCGAGCCTCAAAGGTGGCGCGCAGGCCGCCGGAGGGGAAGCTGGAGGCGTCAGGCTCGCCCTGGATCAGTTCTTTCCCGGAAAACTCCATGATGACCCGGCCGCCGCCCACCGGAGAAAGAAAGCTCTCATGCTTCTCGGCGGTGATGCCGGTCATGGGCTGGAACCAGTGGGAGTAATGGGTGGCGCCTTTCTCGATCGCCCAGTCCTTCATGGCGTTGGCAACGACGGTAGCCGCAGCGCTGTCCAGGCGCTTTCCCTCGGTCATGGAAAGCTGGACCTGCTGAAACACATCCTTCGGCAGACGCTGCCGCATGACAGAGTCGTTAAAAACCATAGAGCCAAATGTTTCAGGAATCGGATTCATCGGTCCAACCTCTTTTCAAAATAAAAGTACAAAGCTCCCGCTTTGCCAAGTCAAAGTTTATACCCGAGCATTTTCTGCGTCAAGAGCGCAGAATACCCAAAAACAGCCGGGCCTCTCCCCTTTCGTCCTGCTGAATCCTACAAAAATGCGCAGAATCTTTTCTTCTTTCCGCTTGCCTGAGCGACAAACAGGTGCTAATATATTCGCGGGAGATGATAACATGAACGAAAAAGCTATAACAAAAAAGAATCTCTGGTTCTTCCCCCTGGGCACCGTAGGCCGCGATATGGTCTACAATCTGGTCACGAGCTATCTGCTGGCTTTTGTTCTCTATACAAAGAAGCTGGACGCGGCGCAGCTGGGCGCGATCACGGCGATCATGATCGCCGCCCGTGTTTTTGACGCGCTGAACGACCCCATCATGGGCAATATCATCGAGCGCACCCGCAGCAAATGGGGCAAATTCAAGCCCTGGCTGGTCATCGGCATCCTCACCACTTCCGTGGTCATTTACCTGACCTTCAATGTGAAGCTGACCGGCTGGGCCTTCGTGGTCTTCTTCGGCATCATGTACTTCCTGTACAGCATTACCTACACCATGCATGATATCTCCTATTGGGGCATGGTGCCCGCCTTGAGTTCGGACGCAGACACCCGCAACAAATTTACCGCCCGGGCCACTCTCTTCGCCGGCATCGGCGGCCTGACGGCCTCGGTCCTGATCCCCATGCTCACCAACGGCGAGCACGCCATTGGCGGCAATGCCATCACGGCTTACGGCGTCATTGCTCTGGTGATCGCCATCCTGGCTCCGGCTTTCCTGGCCTTTACGGTCTTCGGCGTCAAGGAGCAGCGGGACTGCAATCAGGAGCCGGTTCCTCCCGTGAGCTTCAAGAAAATCTGGAGCACCATTTCCGGCAACGATCAGCTGCTGTGGATCTCCCTGATCCTGCTGATCCAGCAGGTGGGCAACGGCGTGGTTCTCTCCGGCGTGGGGCAGAACTACATCTACATGGAGTTCGGCTACGAGGGCGGCTTCTTCTCCCTGTTCCAGATCGTTGGCATGGCGGTCACTGGCTTCTTGATGATCTTTTATCCCATGATCTCCCGACGCCTGCACCGCAAGCGCTTTATGGATATCATGATGCTGGTGGGCGTCTTTGGTTATGCCATGATGCTGGTCGCCTTCCTGTTCGTCGAAAAAGGCGCGGTCCCCCTCGGCGCCTATGACCTGAAATTCCTTCTGGTCACTCTAGGCTATATGTTCGCAAACTTCGGCCAGTACGGCTTCTACCTGATCATGATGATCTCCGTCATGAATACCGTGGAATACAACGAGCTCAAGCGCGGCACCCGTGACGAGGGCATCATTACTTCCCTGCGCCCCTTCATCACGAAGCTCGCCTCGGCTCTGAATGTGGCCATCGCCTATCTCGCCTATATGATTTTCGACACCCTGCGCTTCACCAACGGCATTGCCGAGCTGGAGACCCAGGCCAACGAACAGCTGATTACCGAGGCGGCCAAGAACCAGCAGATCGCCGTGCTGCTGAAGGATGTACAGCCCGGCCAGAGCGGCGGCTTGCTGATGGTCATGACCGTCCTCCCCTTCCTGCTGATGCTGATCTCTTACCTGCTCTACAAGAAGCACTATACGCTGGATGAGCCTGAATATGAGCGGATCTGCAAGGAATTGGAGAACAGAAAACAGGAGACCCTATGAGCATTACGGGACTCGTTCTGCGCTTTGCCGCTCCCCTGCCCCGCGTGGAAGACTATCAGCGCTTCCTCTTTCTCGGTCCCCATCCGGACGATATCGAGATCGGCGCCGGCGCCACAGCGGCAAAGCTCTGTTCCCAGGGGAAAGAGGTCTGTTTTCTGATCTGCACAGACGGCCGCTACGGTCTGGGAAGTGCCCCCAAGGGCACCACGCCGGAGGAGCTCGTCTCTATCCGCCGGGAAGAGGCGCGGCGCTCCGCGGAAATGCTCGGCGTACGAGATCTGCGTTTCCTGGACTTTTCGGACGGGGCGCTGTACAAGACGGATGAGCTGCTGCGCGCCGTCGCCGGAGTGATCGGGGATTTTCAGCCGGACGTCGTTTTTGCGCCGGACCCGGATGTGACCAGCGAGTGTCATCGGGATCATCTTAACGTGGGCAAAATTGCCAAGACGCTGGCCTGCTTTGCTCCCTACCCGGAATTGATGGCGGCTTACGGCGCCAGGTCCGCCCCGATCCGGGCTCTGGCCCTCTATTTCACGGCAAAGGCCAACCGCTTTGTAAATACCAGGGGCTTTTTGGAAAAGCAACTGGACGCAGTATTTCGGTGCCATCTTTCTCAATTCCCGACGGGCAGCGCAGAGGGGAAGGCCATCCGGCTTTATCTTCGGCTGCGGTCGGCGGACTTTGGCCTCCGCTGCTGCAGCACTGCGGCTGAGGGCTTTCGTGTCCTGGGCCAGACCCAGATGCATTGTCTCCCCGAAGCGGAAAACTGAAAAAACTGCCGCGGTGAAACCGCGGCAGTTTTTTTCGAGATAATCAACGAAGCAGATCTTCGATCATCGGCTTGGGGATCACACCGACGGACGACTTTACTACTTGTCCGTCCCGAAAGACCTTCAGCGTGGGGATGCTGGAGATACCAAAGCGGTAAGCCAACTCCGGCTGCTCGTCCACGTCCACCTTGCCGACCTTGATCTTGCCCTCCTGCTCTTCGGCGATCTGCGCGATCACGGGAGCAAGCATGCGGCAGGGGCCGCACCAGGTGGCCCAGAAATCCACCAGAACAGGCTTGTCCGAGCGCAGGACCTCTTCGTCAAAGTTCTCGTTGGTCAGAATGATTTCAGACATTTAAAATCTCCTCTCAAAAGCTTTGTCCATTGATTAGTTTTTCGATCAATTCCTGCATCTGATCCTTCTCCAGACTGCCGACATTCGTGCCGACAACATGGCCGTCTTCGCTAATGAAGACCGACAAAGGAATAGCATCTATGTTATAGGCTGTCGTCCCCTGGTCCAAAGTGTCAAAATACAGGGGGAAGCTATACCCGTTGTTCGAGAGAAAAGTAAACACTTCCTCCGGGCTGATGCTCTCAGATGACGTCAGGTTAATGATAAGGAAATTGACTTGATCCTGGTGTTGGAGAGATAACTCATTGATACCGGGCATTTCATTCATGCAGGGGCCGCACCAGGTAGCAAAGAAGTTGATCACAATGGGTTTCCCGTAGAAATCGGAGAGGCGATACTCGTTTCCGCTCCGGTCAGTAAAGAGAAAGTCCGTTGCCAAAGGATAAGGATTTGGAGTAGGTTCAGGTTCCGGCGTAGGAGCGGCCGTAGGCTCCGGCGTCTCCTCTTCCTCCTCTTCCTCTTCCTCTTCTTCCTCATCTTCCTCGATCGTGTTCTCCTGCGCTTCTTCGCCGGTTTCATCCCTTATCCAGAGAAAAAGACTGAAGCCGCCGATCAAAACCAGAATGGCAACAATCAAGACTAGTATGGACATAGTATTGCTTTTCATACGCACCTCGTCAATCAAAAGATTTTCTCAAGCGGTCTATAAACATGATAGCATGGATTGACAAGCTTTGCAAGGGGGAAATTAAGATAACAAAATTAAATTTAAATAAATATAAATAAGCTGGTCTTGGGCGTGGTTCGCCATTTGAACCACGCCCAAGGAAAAGAGTTTTTCTGGCTTTCAAGGATGAGCAGCGCCGTAGGCTCTATCCGCAGCGAGGCCGCGGCATCGGCGATACACACCACCAGGCATTTGTGTGTTTCCCTCTCAGGTGATATCATAATACCACAAAGAGGTCAAATAATGCTGAATCCACCGTGAATAAGGTGTAAAATCTATGTAAAATAATAAATGAAATCCGGTAACAAGCGTTACGATTCGGTGTTGGGTGTCCGAGGAGGAAATGGTTTTTTCCAATAAAAGCGAAAACACGAATCCCTCCGGAATCCCAGCTTTTTGTAGAACGTCTGGTCCGAGATCACATAGGCTTTCCGGGCTCCGAGTTCTTCTGCGCGCCGCAGCGCCTCCTTCAGCAGCGCAGCGGCAAGGCCCTTCCCTCTGGCGGAGGGTACGGTGCACACCGGCTCCACATAGGCATAATCCGTACCCGGAAGATACCACATGCAGCAATAGGACTTTCCCTCTCCCCTCTCGTCTGCGGCGCAAAGACTCAGTGCAGGGTTGAAATGGCGGCGCCGCAGGACCGGGACGAGCTCCTCCCGCTCATACACAGAACGATCCTCTCCGTGGTCAAAGCCCTGCCAGATCAACCACTGAAAAGCCACCGGATCAACATAGGGATCCAGCTCCGCGATGTGAAACCCCTCCGGGGCCAAAGGATAATCGATTTCCTCCAGATCCATGCACAGCATCGTCTCCGTCTGCTCGGCCGGAAAGAAGCCGGCCGCTTTTGCCGCTTCGATTTCCCTTGCGTTATCCTCGCGGATGGCGATCCCCAGTCCGTTCTCGTCCCTTAGCGCAAGCCATGCGTAGTCCAGGACCTGGGGATAGAGCGCGGAATAGTCCGGCAAAACACCGCAAAAGGCCTCGCCAAAGTACATGTCGTAGATGGCAGCGCCAACCACGCGGCTCTTGTCCAGCCACAAACCGATGGAAGCGATGAGGCTCTTGTCGAATTCCGGGTGTTCCGCCATCCATTCAAACCGGGCCCAGTTCCAGTTGACGTGCATCCGGTCCTTTTCGTTCAGGGCAATCAGAAAATCGCAGACAGCCTCATAATCTTCGTTTTGGTAATGCTTAAACTCCATAGTTGTACTCTCGTTTTCTGCAGCACTGTCCTCGGACACAGCACAAACGGGAAGCTCTGATTTCCACGATTTTTTCAGTCTTCGGTTTGCAGGATTCATTTAAAAAACCTTTCGGCATGAACAGAAGAATGAATACTGAAATAACACAAAACGAAAACCCTGTCGCAGCTGCAGCAGGGTTTTCGCTTTGGTACCCGGACGAATACAAATCCGAATCGGGATCCAAATCGGAGCCCAGCGAAGCGGGTCCGATTTGGGAAAGGAAGAAGGACGCAGCGGATATGCAGTTTTCGCGGCTCTTACGCAAACCGCGGAAACGGAATGGAGCTGCGTTCTTCTGACGTGGTGCCGGTGGTGGGACTCGAACCCACACGCCATCGCTGGCAACGGATTTTGAGTCCGCCTCGTCTACCATTCCAACACACCGGCATGCGAGGAGGATTATATAACAGAAAAGGCCAAAATTCAAGTCCCAAAAGCGAAGAGTTTATACGCTCGCCGGAATCTTGCGCTTCCATCTCCCCAGTTTGAACAAAAGGATCGTGATGAGCATGCCAAGGATCCAGTTGGACAGCAGCGAAGCAAAAACCATCTTCTCCTGGGTGAGCAGTTCCGCGCCGGCGTTTCGTGCCCAGGCTACCAGTGAATAGGCCAGGGGCACACGGAAGATCACCGCCGTGCAGAGGCTGATCCACATGGGCGTCACAGTGTCCCCCGCGCCCCGCATCACGCCCTGGAGCACCTGGGTCACGGACATGGCGATGTATCCGGCAGCCAGAATAAACATCATCTGCATGGACAGATCGATAAGCGCCTGCTCCGGCGTAAAGAGCCGCATGAGAGCGGGACCGGCCAGCAGCACGGCAGGAGTAAGTACCAGAGCTGTTCCCACAGACATCAGAAGGCCCTGACGGGTGCCGTCTTTCAGCCTGTCCAGACGACGGGCCCCGATGTTCTGCCCGGCGTAGGTGCTCATGGCCTGCCCGAAGCTGAAATTGGGCAGCATGGCATAGCCGTCCACCCGCATGACCATCACGTTGCAGGCGACGAACATCTCGTCGCCGAAGCTGTTGATGAGCCGCTGCACCACCATCATGGCGCAGGAAAAGATCGCCTGGGTCAGGCCTGAGGGGATGCCCAGACTGACGATGCGGCTGATATGGGCTTTCCTCGGCCGCAGATCCCCCCAATGCAGCTGAAAGACCTGCTTGAGAGAGAGGATCTTTCTCAGGCAGAGGACGGCGGAAATCATCTGGGCGATCACCGTGGCCAGGGCCACGCCGGCCACCCCCATGCTGTCCACCAGAGCCAGATCCAGCGCGATATTCAGTCCTGCCGTGATCATCAGATACAGCAGCGCCGAGAAGGAATCCCCCAGACCGCGAAGGATGCCGGCAAAGATGTTATAGAAAAAGAAGCCGGCGATCCCATAAAAGAAGATATTCAGATAAGCCCGGCAGCCTTCGTACATACTGGGCAGCGTACCTACCGCACGCAGCAGGGGCCCCGTGATCAGCGGCCCGATCAGCATAATGAAAAGACTCGCCGCGGCCGTCAAACTGATGCAGTTGCCGATGGTCCTGGAGAGGGCCTCGCTGTTTCTTGCGCCGAAATGCTGGGCGACCAGGATACCGGCGCCGGTAGAGAGACCCACGAAAAGCGCCAGAAGAAGATTCAGCACCGGGGAAGCGTTCCCCACGGAGGCCAGCGCGGTATAGCCCCACTTGCTGTTGCCCACGACCACCGCGTCCACCGTATTGTATAGCTGCTGGGCAAAATTGCCTATCAGCAGCGGAAAGGCAAACTCTGCGATCCGCTTCCAGGGCTCTCCCTGGCTCATATCCCTGGGCGTAAACAGGTCCCGAAACTTCCCCATTCTGACGCGATCCTTTCCCATCTCTTTTTCTATGCTATACATAGCAGAAAACCGCGGAGGATGCAAGCCTCTTTTTCCTCCAAAACGATCCCCCGGCCAAAGACCGGGGGATCGGAAAGCATCGTTCAGCCTCTGTCGAAGGAGGGGTTAACGATATACATGTTTTTCTGATTCATCTTCTCCATGGCCAGCCGCAGGCCCTCTCCGAAGCGCTGATAGTGGACGATCTCCCGCTCCCGCAGATAGCGGATCACGTTGTTCACATCCGGATCGTCGCTGAGGCGCAGGATATTGTCATAGGTCACTCTGGCCTTCTGCTCGGCCGCCAGATCCTCATTCAGATCCGCCAGCACATCGCCCTTGACCTCCATGGAAGCGGCGGTCCAGGGGAAGCCGGAGGCGGCGGTGAGATACACGCCCGCCGTGTGATCTACGAAGTAGGTGTCCAGCCCGCTGCGGACGATTTCCTCCGAGCTCATCTCCCGGGTCAACTGATGGATGATGGCAGCAACCATCTCCAAATGACCCAGCTCTTCGGTTCCGATGTCGGTCAAAAGACCTTTCAGTTCGTCGTAAGGCATGGAATAGCGCTGATTGAGATAGCGCATGGAAGCGCCCAACTCTCCGTCGGGACCTCCGATCTGGCTCACCACGATCTTGGCAAGCTTCGGGTTGGGGCGGGCGATCTTCACGGGATACTGCAGCTTCTTTTCATAGACAAACATCGCTCAGCCCTCCCTTTTCTCGGACAATTCCCAGGGCCAGGGAGCGTCCAGCCACGCATAGCGCTCCATGCCCAGCTGATCGGTCTGCATCATGGGACCGCAGAGACGGATCATGCGTTCTCTCGCCTCTTTCTGCAGCTTGAGGATGCATTGATAGAGCTCGAAGGCTTCCCGGTCTTCCCTGTGGGTGTCAAGATAGAGTTCCAACTCATCGGCCACAAAGTCGATGGCCATCATCTCGCTCATGGGCGTCTGTTCCATCTCCTGGTTTACCAGGTTCATGAACGGTAGATCCAGGCCGGGAAACATCGTTCCCCGGGAGAGCGCCTTCCCCGCTTCATAGTTGGGTTGCGCGCTTTGCTGCATGGGCACATAGGCTCCGGCCAGCGGTGCATAGTCAGGTAAACTGCCGGTCCGAAAGCCTCCGTCGGCAGAAGGATTGTTGTTCAATTCGATTCCCCCTATCTGAGGATAACCTCGGATTATCCTATGAGAATCGAAAAGCATGTGTGAAAGGACAAAGACGCCGGAGCATCAGCCCCGGCGTCAAATCATTTTGCCAGAAAGATATGCAGCAAGTCCCGGAAAACCGGCTCCCAGGCTGTCTCGTGGTGCCGCTGCTCCGGCCGGATCACCAGCTTCATCTTTTCCTTAGGGTAGCAGTCCTCTAAAATGGCGGCGGTCCATTGCGTACACTGCAGGATATGCTTTTCCAGTTCGTCCGCGGCGCCGCTGAACAGATACAGGAAGGGCTTTTCCTCCCGCAGGACCGAATGGATCCAGCGTCTCATGTCCGCCTCGGAATAGATCAGAAAGGCCGGAGACAGAACGCCGGCGGCGCAGAACAGATCCGGGTGGCTGAGAACGGTGAAGAAGGACTGGAGCCCGCCCATGGAACTGCCGCAGAAGGCGGTATGGTCTCTGCCGGTTTTAACGGGAAAGCTGGCTTCCACAAAGGGCTTGACCTTGTTCACCACAAAGTCGTTAAAGATCTCCCCTCCCGGCTTCACCTGGGGACGGATCTCCTCCGGACACAGAATCTCCCCGATGGTTTTCGGCGTAAGCTCATTTGCACGCCAGGGATCCACATTGTGGATGCCGACGATGATGGCGGCCCGTCCGCTTTTTTCCCGCTCGTCCCGAACGGCTTCCCTGGTGTACCAGCAGCCGAAACCGGAGCTCTCCACGTCAAACAGATTCTGCCCGTCGGTCATGTAGATAACGGGCAGCTTCTCCCCTTCCTCGTGGGCGGGGATAAAAACGCGCACCGGCCGCTCCCCTCTTTCGGGATAAGGAAAAGACAGGGTCAACAGTTGTTCTTCGATCTAGGTCAAGCCTCCTTTTCATCAGCCATGGGATGATTATACCGAAAACACGCCGATTTTGCAATCATGATTCTTTTTCAGTCTTCCGTTTTCAGTATTCATTTAGAAAATCCTGTCGGGAGGAACTGAAGAATGAAGACTTGAAACTGAAGAATGAAGAATACCAAGCAAAAAACCCGTCCTCTCGGACGGGTTTTTTGCTTGGTGGGGGAAGGTGGATTCGAACCACCGAAGGCATTGCCAGCAGATTTACAGTCTGTCCCCTTTGGCCACTCGGGAATTCCCCCATATTCTTTTCGCTCTGGGTGGAGCTGGTGGACGGACTCGAACCCCCGACCTGCTGATTACAAATCAGCTGCTCTACCGACTGAGCTACACCAGCATTTTCACCGGCTAGATGATAATAGCAAATCCTCGTGCGTTTGTCAACAGTAACTTTTCCCTGTGCGACATTTTTTTCCGTTCCTTTAAATGGTTACGAAATGAAATTGCATTGTGCGTTATCTTGTGCTAAGATAAACGGCGAATTTAGCAGAAATACAGGAGAATCCCATGAAAACTGCCGTACGTCCCCGCGCGGAAATGATCGTTTTGATACTGCTGGTGCTGCTGGTCCTCCTGGCGCTGGTGCTCCTGGCGGTCCGGCCCTCCTCTTCTGAAGAGGAAATCCGGGAGACGCCGGATCCCCACGAGGGTCAGGTCTATATCTATGACGGCAACGAGTGGACCTGGATGACGCCCCTGGAAGGCGTCCCCGTGAACGCGTTAGCCAAGGAAGAGTTTCAGATGATGGGGAACGTCCCCATTTATCTTGGCAGCGCTTATGACACGATCCTGGGCGTGGACGTCTCGGAGCATCAGCACGAGATCGACTGGCAGCAGGTCAAGGAATCCGGCGTGGATTTTGCGTACATACGTCTCGGCCGCCGGGGCTACACTGAGGGCGGACTCTTCGACGATCCCTGGTTCGAAAAGAACTATGAAGGCGCAAGGGAGAACGCGGTCCTGGTGGGCGTGTACTTTTACTCCCAGGCCATCAACGTCGAGGAAGCCCGGGAGGAGGCGGAGTTCCTGCTGGGCCGTCTCAATGAGCGGGAACTGGATCTGCCCATCGTCTACGATTGGGAACTGATCGACAATGAGGACGCGGATATTGCCCGCACGAAAGATCTGGACATGAAGACCCGGACCAGCTGTGCCCTCGCCTTCTGCAAGACCGTTGAAGCCGCCGGGTACGACGCCTGCGTCTACTTCAACCGGCTCCAGGGCTATTACGGATACGATCTCTCCAAGCTGACGGACTATTCCTTCTGGTTTGCCCTTCCCGTTTCCCCGCCGGAGCTCTGCTGGCCGAGCTTTTACTATAAGGTCGACGTCTGGCAGTACAGCTTTTCGGAGACGGTCCCCGGCATCGAAGGCGAGACGGACATGAACATGATGTTCATCCCCCTGGAACCGGAGACGCCTCCCACGGAAGAGCCCTCCCCCACCCCCGATTGAATATGAGAATTTGAAACGGAGCGCCTTCGGGCGCTCCGTTTTAGACTGTAGACAAAGCCCTAAAGGCTGTCATCCTGAGCGAGCGTCAGCGAGTCGAAGGATCTAAAACATTTAGTGTTTCCAAGGCTTTAGATCTTTCGACTCCGGCTTCGCCTTCGCTCAAGATGACATGAAACCGACGTTGTATACACCTTGAAACGGAGCGCCCAGAGGCGCTCCGTTTTTCTATGTTCTTTATTCTTTTTCGAAGACTTCGGCAACTTTTACCAACAGTTCCCGGATCGGCAGGTGCTGAGGACATGCCCCCTCGCACTGTCCGCAGCGGATGCAGGCGGAAGCTCTGCCGTTCTCCGCCGTGAGTTCCTTGTATCTGTCTTCCTGGTGCCAGTCTTTGAAGACCCGCTTCATATTCATGGCGTGGAAGAGATCGGGAATCAGAATCTGCTGGGGACAGCCGTCCACACAGTAGCGGCAGGCGGTACAGGGGATAGAGTTCTGCTCCATATAGATGTCCCGGACCTGCTTCACGGCTTCCCGTTCCCTCTCGTCCAGAGGCCGGAAGTCTTTCATAACGCCGGTGTTGTCCTCCGTCTGCTGCATATTGCTCATACCGGAGAGCACCACGCAAACCTGGGGGAAGCCGGCCGCAAAACGCAGGGCATAGCTTGCGCTGCCGCCGCCCTGCAGCCCGTCAAACACGGCTTGAGCGGCTTCCGGCAGCTCGGCCAGGGTGCCGCCCTTTACCGGTTCCATGATCAATACCGGCTTGTTGTGCCTCGCCAGCACCTCATAGACCGCTCTGCTCTGCACGTTGGGATTCTCATAATCCAGATAGTTGAACTGGATCTGCACGATCTCGATCTGCGGATAATCCGTCAGGATCCTCTCCAGCATCTCCGGACTGTCATGGAAGGAAATGCCCACATGGCGGACCTTTCCCTCCTCCTTCAGCCGGAAGGCGGTCTCATAGGCTCTGCATTCCCTGAAATGCTCATAATTGTTCCGGTTCTGGGCGTGCATCAGGTAGAAGTCAAAATGCTCCACCCCGCAGGCGTCCAGCTGCTCCTGGAACAGAGGGCGGATATCCTCTTCGGTTTTGAAGAAATTGCCGGTGAGTTTGTTGGTGAGGATGTAGTTGTTTCTGTTATATCTGCTCGTGAGACATGTGCGCAGGGCCGTTTCGCTTCGTCCGCCCAGATAGCCGTGGGCGGTGTCAAAATAATTGAAGCCCTGGTCCAGGAAAAGATCCACCATTCTGGTGAACTCCGAGGTGTCGACTTCCTCGCCGATCAGCGGGAGACGCATGCAGCCAAAGCCGAAATTGCCGTGGATCTCGGGGAAAAAGCGATTGTTTTCCATTTTTTTCTCCTTTCTTTCAGCGAACGGGGATTTTCCGATCCATGCTCTCCAGCCGCCGGAGAGCCTCAAGAAGGGTCTCGTCTTTCTTTGCGAAATGCAGGCGGATCAGATGGTTGACCGGCTCCCGGAAGAAACTGGAGCCCGGCACGGCGCCAACGCCCACGTCCCGCGCCAGGACCTCGCAGAATTCCAGATCGGAAGCGAAGTGATACTTGGAAATGTCCAGCAGTACGTAATAGGCGCCCTGGGGCACGTTGTGAACGATGCCGATCTCATCCAATCCATGCAGAAGGAGATCCCGCTTGTGGGTATATAGGGCCAGCAGCTCGTCATAATAGCGCTGGTCAAAGTACAGCCCCGGCACCGCAGCCTCCTGCAGCGGAGCGGCCGCGCCGACGGTGAGGAAATCGTGGACCTTTTTGGCCCGCTCGGCAATGGCCTCCGGCGCGATGATGTAGCCAAGGCGCCAGCCGGTGATGGAATAGGTCTTGGACAGGGACGAGCAGGAGATGGTCCTCTCCCGCATGCCGGGGAGCGAGGCGAAATACACGTGCTGAAAGGGCTTGTAGACAATGTGCTCATACACCTCGTCCGTGATCACATAAGCGTCGTACTTCTCTGCCAGCTTTGCGATGATCTCCAGCTCTTCCCGGGTGAAGACCTTGCCGCTGGGGTTGGAGGGGTTGCAGAGGATCAGCGCTTTGGGATTTTGCCGAAACGCAGCCTCAAGCTCCTCGGGATCAAAATCAAAGGCAGGCGGACGTAAAGGCACATAGATCGGTTCCGCCCCCGAGAGGATCACGTCCGCGCCGTAGTTCTCATAAAAGGGTGAGAAGATGATCAGCTTGTCTCCCGGATCCGTCACCGTCATGACGGCGGCCATCATGGCCTCGGTGCTGCCGCAGGTGACCACGATCTCCCGGTTGGGGTCGATTTCCAAGCCCATATAATGACTTTGCTTCTTCGCTATGCCTTCCCGGAGATTCTGGGCTCCCCAGGTGATGGAATACTGGTTGAAGTCCTCCCGGGACACCTCGCCCAGCCGTTTCAAGATCTCCTTCGGCGGTTCAAAATCCGGAAAACCCTGGGAGAGATTGACAGCGCCGTATTGATTGGAAACTCTGGTCATCCGGCGGATGACCGAATCGGTAAAGCCTGCCGTGCGGGAAGACAGATTCTTCATTTGCGCACCTTCTATCTTAGTAATTTGTTAAAGTATAGTGCAGGATGACGTTCTTTGTCAAGCGCGTGGAGCTTTGTTTCCCGTATTAGCTCTTTTCTTTCAGGAACAGCAGTACCTCTTCCCACGTGGGGATCGAGGGAGAGGCGCCTTTTCGCGTAACGGACAGAGCGGCGGCAGCGGCGGCAAAGCGCAGGGAAAAGGCCTCATCCTTTCCTTGCAGGACAGCCGCCAGGAAAAAGCCGGTAAAGGTATCCCCCGCGCCGGTGCTGTCAACCGCTTTGACAGGAAAGGCCGCCTGCCGGAAGATCCGTTCCTCCCGAAGCAGCAGCGCGCCTTCTCCGCCCAGAGTCAGGACGATCTCTTTGCAGCGGAAGCGCTCCTGCAGCTCTCGCAGCAGCTTCTCCGGCTCAGCTTCCTCCGAACCCAGGAGCTGGGACGCTTCGATCCGGTTGAGCAGCAGCGTGTCCGCAAATGGCAGTACCTCTCGGATCCGTGCCTCTTCCATGGGAGAGGGATTCAGGGCCACGCGCATGCCTTTCTCCTTCCCCAGACGCATGATGGGCAGCAGCGAGCTGATCTCATTCTGGACCAGCAGCAGATCCCCGGGCGTAAATTGACCGATCACGGCGGCTGCCTGCTCGGGCCTAATGCTGCGGTTGGCTCCGCCGTAGAGCAGAATGCAGTTGTCCCCGTCGGGGGTGTTCTGGATAATGGCGTGGCCGGTGGGGATGGGTGAATGCTCGACATAGCGCGTGTCCACGCCGGCCCTGCGCAGCTCCTCCAAAAGGAAGGTCCCTTCCTCCCCTACCGCGCCGGCCATGCAGGTGTCTAAGCCGGCTCGGGATAAAGCGACGGCCTGGTTCAGGCCTTTCCCGCCGCTGAAACGCTGAAAGGAAGAGGAAGCAAGGGTCTCCCCTCTCTGTACGAAATGCTCGACCTGATAGACATAGTCAATGTTCAGGGAACCGAAAACCAGCGCTCTCATGGCTTGTCCTCCGAATATAGCCGGAGCCCCTCTTCGATGATATCCCAGAAGTGCTCCACATCAATGTCAACCGCTACGTCCGCCGTAGGCGGCAACTGCAGATAGCCGAAATAGTCGCAGTTGGTGCGGCCATAGGACTGGGTGCTGCGCAGATCGATCTGCACGTTCATGGGCTTGAGCGTCAGCAGCTGGGGGTCGATCAGGGAGGCGACGGTCACCGGGTCGTGAAGAGGACCGCCCTCCCAGCCGAAGATTTCCTTCTGGGTCCGGCAGAAGTGGGCCATCAGCGCTGCAAAAAGCTCCGAGGCCGGATTCCCGATGCGTTTCATCCGTTCCACGATCTCCGGATAGCAGAGGACCTTCCGGGTCACGTCCAGACCCACCATGGTGATGGGGCGGCCGCAGGTAAAGCAGATATGAGCCGCCTCTGCGTCTGCCAGGATGTTGAATTCCGCAGCGGGCGTCACGTTGCCGTTGGTGTAGGACCCGCCCATCAGCACGATACGGTGGATCTTCTCCACGATCCTGGGCTCCAGCCGGATCGCCAGCGCCAGATTGGTCATGGGTCCGGTGGTCACCACGGTGATCTCCCCGTCGGAGTCCAGCAGCGTGTGGATGATAAAATGCACCGCGTGCTCCGCTTCCAGCTCTTTGGTGAGAGGAGGAAAGACCGGCCCGTCCAGCCCGGTGCTGCCGTGAATATCCGCGGCGATCAGCTTCTGGCGCACCAGGGGGCCGGGGCAGCCCGCATAGACCGGCAGGTCCTCCCCCACCCACTGCAGGACCTTTCTGGCGTTCTGCTGGGTGTTCTCCAGGGTCTGATTTCCCGCCACCACCGTGATGCCCAGCAAATCCAATTTCGGATGCCTGGCCGCTAAAAGAATGGCCACCGCGTCGTCATGGCCCGGATCACAGTCCAGTATGAGTTTCGTTTTTTCCATGTTCTTCTCCCCTACCGTGTTTCTTGCCTTAACTATACCATAGTCCCGCTTGCGGGGCAAGAAGCTCCGACAGAGCTTTTGCGGAAAGATCTTTTCGTTTTCTTTGCGTTTTTTGTTGTAATCAGCGGGAAAATCGTTTATAATGCAACAGTATTTTTCTTGATTTGGAGATGATACCATGGAAGAGATCACCAGAAACTTTATCGAAGCCTTTGTGAAAGAGGATCTGGCCGAGGGCGGGTCCTGCTACGGCATGCAGGTCCATACCCGTTTCCCGCCGGAGCCCAACGGCTATCTGCATATCGGCCACTGCAAGGCCCTGACCATCGACTTCAGCACCGCCGAGCACTTCGGCGGCATCTGCAACCTGCGTTTTGACGATACCAATCCCGCCAAGGAGGACACGGAGTACGTCAACGCCATCCAGGAGGATATCCACTGGCTGGGCTTTGACTGGGGCGACCGGCTCTTCTACGGTTCGGATTATTTTGAAAAAACCTACGAGTACGCCCTGGAACTGATCCGCAAAGGCCTGGCCTATGTCTGTGAGCTGACGCCTGAGCAGTTCAAGGAGTATCGGGGCGATACCAGCCGTCCCGCGATCAGCCCCTGGCGGGACCGCCCCATGAAAGAGAGCCTGGATCTCTTCCAGCGCATGCGCGCCGGCGAGTTCCCGGAGGGTCGCTATACGCTCCGCGCCAAGATCGACCTGGCCAGCGGCAACTTCAACATGCGTGACCCCGTCCTCTACCGTATCCGCTACATTGAGCATCACCGCCAGGGCACCAAGTGGTGCATCTTCCCCATGTATGATTTTGCCCACCCCATTCAGGACGCGCTGGAGGGCATCACCCATTCCCTCTGCTCCCTGGAGTACGAGGATCACCGACCCCTGTACGACTGGGTCGTCAACAATGTCTCCATCCCCGGCCACAAGCCCCGGCAGATCGAGTTTGCCCGTCTGGGTATCAACTACACCGTCATGTCCAAGCGCAAGCTGCGCAAGCTGGTGGAGGACGGTCGGGTTTCCGGCTGGGACGATCCCCGGATGCCCACCCTCTGCGGCCTGCGCCGGAGAGGCTATACCTCCCGCTCCATCCGCAATTTCTGCGAGCGCATCGGCGTGAGCAAGGTGGATTCCACCGTGGACTGGGCCCTGCTGGAAAGCTGCCTGCGGGACGATCTGAACGAGAACGCCCGCCGGGTCATGGCGGTGCTGCACCCGGTGAAGCTCACCGTCACCAATTACCCCGAGGGACAGAGCGAGCTGCTGACCGTGGAGAACAATCCTCTCAAGCCGGAGGACGGCACGCGGCAGGTCTCCTTCTCCCGGAACCTCTGGATCGAGGAAGAGGACTTCATGGAGGTCCCCGCGCCCAAGTACAAGCGCATGCACCCCGGCTTTGAGGTCCGTCTCAAGGGCGCCTATCTGGTCACCTGCACCGGCTGCTTGAAGGATGAGAGCGGCAAGGTCACGGAGATCCTCTGCGAGTACGATCCCGACAGCCGCGGCGGAGACCCCGCAGACGGGCGCAAGGTCAAGGGCGCCACCATCCACTGGGTGGACGCCGACAACTGCGCCGACGCGGAGGTTCGCCTCTACGATTACCTCTTTGCCGATCCCGAGCCCGACGGACCGGACAAGAATTTCCTGGACTGCCTGAACCCCGACAGCCTGCAGATCCTCAGCGGCTGCAAAGTGGAAAAGTGCCTGGCGGAGCTGCCCATGCCCGAACATGGCAAGACCTCCGAGAGCTTCCAGTTCATGCGCCAGGGCTACTTCTGCCTGGACAATCTGGACGCCGCCCCGGACCATCTCGTCTTCAACCGGGCCGTCGCCCTGAAGGACAGCTTCAAGCGCTGAACCTTTGTTTTGATCTGCTCCTCCCCTGCTGAATCAGTCTTGGGGAGGAGCTTTTTCACGCTTAGGGATTGTTATAAGTTTGGCAAAAAACTGCACAATTCATCTGCTGTTTCCTTGTACATTCTGACGGGAGATCAGGCCCAATTTCACGGAAAACCCGTAAGTCTTTTACAAATTATTCAATCTGTATGGTTGACGAAACGGGCGGCTTTCAAGTATAATGTATGCGTATTCCTATGGTGAGAAGAGCCTTGGCGGGTTTCTCGCCAGGGCAGATCATTACATCTTAATCGGGAGGGAAAAAAGACATGTTGGAAAAGGTCAAAGCATTCCTCGAGAAAAAGTTACCCTTTCTCTTTGATGACGACCTGCACTTCAAGGTCAGAGACGTGGTGCGGCTTCTCGGCGACCTGATCGTGTGGCCCTACAACTACGTGAAGAGCTTCTTCAAGTAAGGCCGAACAAAATCTAATTATTGAAAGAAGGAAAAAAGATGGACGAAAAATACAGCGCCTTATTTACCCCCTTCAAGATCGGCAATGTCGAGATCAAAAACCGCATTGTCCAGTGCTCCATGGGCGGCACTTCTCTGTTCGGCTGGCTGGAGCCCTGCCACTTCGATAAGGAAGCCGCAAACTTCCTGCTGCAGCGTGCCAAGGACGGCGTCGGCCTGATCCTGCCCGGCATGCAGTGCGTGCGCGACACCATGGGCTGCCGCTGGCTGTGGCAGAATGAGCGCATGTTCAAAGAGTTGGCCGAGTGGATGCCCGAGTTCCACAAGACCGGCGCCAAGCTCTTCATTCAGCTGGCTGCCGGCTTCGGCCGTTCCATGGCCGTTACCTCCTGGATGGTCATGCTCAACAAGAATCCCCTCCTGGGCAAGCTGGCCAGCCCCTTTGTGGACGTGAGCTTCAGCTGCGCCTCCGCCTCCGCCACCCCCAACCGTTGGCAGGAGGACATGCTCTCCCGCCCCATGACCGTGGAAGAGATCCACACCATGGTGGACGCCTTCGGCAAGACCGCCAAGAAGCTGCGTGACGCCGGTGTTGACGGCGTGGAGATCCATGCCGTGCACGAAGGCTATCTGCTGGACCAGTTCACCATCGCCAACTGGAACAGCCGCACCGACCAGTACGGCGGCTCCTTCGAGAACCGCTTCCGCTTCCCCGTGGAGATCGTGCAGAGCATCAAGCGTCAGGCCGGCGCGGACTTCCCCGTCTCCCTGCGCTACTCCGTCGTCTCCAAGACCAAGAGCTGGTTCCACGGCGCCATGCCCGGCGAGGAGTTCGAGGAGTTCGGCCGCGACATGCCCGAGTCCGAGAAGGCCATCAAGTACCTGGAGGAAGCCGGCTACGACTTCTTCAACTGCGACAACGGCACCTACGACGCCTGGTACTGGGCTCATCCGCCTCAGTACATGCCGGATAACTGCAACCTGGCCGATGTGGAGCACATCCGTCAGTTCACCAACGCTCCCGTGGCCTGCGCCGGCCGTATGGATCCGGTCAAGGCTGCCGAGGAGATCGCCGCCGGCCGGCTGGACGCCATCGCCATCGCCCGTCAGAACCTCTGCGATCCCGACTGGATCACCAAGATCCGCGAGGGCCGTCATGAGGAGATCAAGCCCTGCATCCGCTGCCACAACGGCTGCTTCAACTTCGCCAAGTTCAAAGGTACCGCCAACATCCAGGCCCTGCCCGACTCCCTGCACCTTGGCCGCTGCGCCCTGCATCCGCCCACGATGCAGCACAATCGCTACAAGATCGTTCCCACCAAGAAGCCCAAGAAGGTCGCCATCATCGGCGCCGGCATCGGCGGCTGCGAGACCGCTCTGGTCCTGAAGAAGAGAGGCCACAAGCCTGTCATCTTCGAGAAGACCGACAAGATCGGCGGTCTGTTCCTCACCGCCTCCGCCATGAGCTTCAAGGAGAACGACAAGCAGCTGCTCAAGTGGTACGAGCGCGAGATGAAGGCCCAGGAGATCGATATCCGCTTCAACACCGAGGTCACCGATCTGGGCACCCTCCGCGGCTTTGACGATATCGTCGTCGCCACCGGCGCTGTTCCCAGAACCATGCCCAACGTCAAGGGCTTCGAGAAGTGCATCACCTTTACCCAGCTTCTCCGCGAGAAGAAGCCCGTGGGCGACAAGGTCGTGTTCTTCGGCGGCGGCCAGTCCTCCTGCGAGGCTGCCTATGAGATGATCCTCCAGGGCAAGCACCCCATCATCGTCGAGTACGCCAAGGACCTGGTCCCGGCGCAGAACGTGTGTCTGGCCAACGCCTCCTTCCTGCGCGACATGATGACCTACAAGAAGGTCCCCGTGTTCCTGGAGTCCACCATCACCGAGATCAAGGACAAGACCGTCGTTATCCGCGGCAAGGACGGCAAGGTCACCGAGATGGAGTATGACGACATCGTCAACGGCATCGGCTTTGTTCCCACTCCCGTGGGCGGCAAGGGCCCGCACATCCATCGCGTGGGCGACTGCGTGTCCATCGGCAACCTGCGCACCGCCATCTGGCGTGCCTGGGACGTGGCCATGAAGATCTGATCCCTTTAAACAAACAAACGCGCCCCCGCTTCCCTTTTGGGAGGCGGGGGCGTGTTCTGTCTGCTGCTAAATAATTTGAAAAAGAAAGGAAAGAAAAAGACCTCCCGTTCGCCGGCCTAAACGCCAGACTGAATGGGGGATCCTAAATGTTTATCTTTTGATCAGTTGCGGAAAAAGATGGGAAGCATGGCAGAAAGAAAGCTGGATTTGTCATCGCCGTTCTTCCGGGCATACTCTCTGTCCATCAGCATGGATTCCAGACCCAGCAGAGACATTTCACACATCATCATTTTCAAGTTCTCCTTTCGTTTCCTTTGAGCGTGGTGATTATAGTACCGCGAATCGAAAAAAGCAAGCGACTTTCTTCACAAGAATTTGTTGGATTTTAATAATTTAGGCCTTGTAATTTGTGCAATATGACAGTTCTCAATGCGTTCTGCGGACTTGTATGAACTTTAATACTGATCTTCAATTAAAAAGATTGAAATAGAGCAGGTATTGTGGTAAAATAATTCCGGTGATGCAAGGTGAAGAAATATACATTCACAGAAGAAGAA
>CACYLY010000011.1 GCA_902775355.1 Oscillospiraceae bacterium | reverse complement strand
GAAAAATCACCGGCCGGCCGGATTCCAGCAAAACAGCCAGAGCGGTCACGAGAAAGACGGGAGACAACAGGACCAGCGCAAGAAAAGAGAGCAGCAGATCGAGACTGCGCTTTATGACCGAACGGTATAGGCTTCTTTTTGATTCCAAAGCAGATCCCACCTATCCTTGGTTCTTCTCAATCCGTCAGAAAAAAACGTTTACGAAAAAAGGAACTTGCTGAAAAAAGATAATAGACCGAAAGAGAGTATGAAGAGAAACGGTTTCAATAGAGCACATAATACTTAATTATATATTATAGCAGAGTTCAAAAAAAATACAATTAGCTTTTTGCATCAAAATGCAAGTCCCTCAGGTAAAATTTATGCTCGTTAATCCGTGAAATCGTCGACGGCGGGCGAATACTGTCAAGCCTTTCGCGAATAAGATGACCCCGGGGTGAAAAAATGATCGGAAGCGCATGGTTTTTGCTGCAGCTGCTGTTCTGGATGCTGCGGGTCACGCCGGGCGGATCTTTTCCACGGGCGCTGAGCAAGGCGGAGGAACAGGAATGCCTGGCAAGATGGGCACAAGGAGATCTGGAAGCCCGCAACCGACTGGTGGAGCACAATCTGCGCCTGGTGGCCCATATTGTCAAAAAGTACTATGCCCAGGCGGAGGACGTGGACGATCTGATCTCGATCGGAACCATCGGATTGATCAAGGGCGTAAACACTTATAAAGCGGAAAAGGGCGTCAAGCTCTCTTCCTACGTCAGCCGCTGCATCGAAAACGAGATCCTGATGAATTTCCGGGGCAAACGCAAAAGCGCCGGGGATGTGAGTATTTCCGAGGCCTTGGATCTGGAAGAGGAAGGAGGCGCGCTGTCCTATCTGGACGTATTGGCCCAGGAGGACGATCTGGCGGAGCGGCTTGGAAACGAAGAACAGTGCAGGCTGCTCCGAAAGGCTGTGGACACGGTCCTGACGCCCAGGGAGGCGGAGATCGTACGCCTTCGCTACGGCCTGGGAGGCGGCGAGAGTCTGACGCAGCGCCAGGTTTCCCAACGCTTTCAGATCAGCCGCAGCTATGTTTCCCGCATTGAAAAAAAGGCGCTGGAGAAACTGCGGGACGCGCTGGGGGAAGAGGCCGCGCCGGTCTGAGGGAATAGATGGAGGCAAAGTGGGGGATGAGCCCTGAAATAGCACTTGAATCTCTGAGAAAATGGTGTTATAATACAATTTAAAGGGAATGAGTCCGGACCCTTGTCGGCGTTCCCGGACTCCATACTGCCGGGAAAGCGAGGTGGAAACATGTTGAATTGGAAGAAAATCGGCTGGTTGGTCTGCATGGGCATGCTGTGCCTGGCGCTGGTCGCCGTGGTCTCTGCGCGGGTTGCCGCGGCCAATAACTATCCCGACAACATGCCGCCCCGGCCCGACAAGGAGGAAGAGGAAATCAATCAAACGACGCCGACGCCCTCCCCGATCCAGGACGAATGGCCGGATATCGACATCACGCTTCCCCAGTATGCCATGGTGAACAGCAACAAGCTGCTGGCTTCCTCCTATGTGCCGGACGTCTCCAAGATCGAAGGCACGTATAATATGATGTTCGACACCGCGGCTCTGCCCCACCTGGAGGCTTTGATCCAGGACCTGCGGGACAACGGCTTCGGCGTTTACGTGGGCGGCGCCTACCGCTCCTACTCCTATCAGAAGCAGCGCTTTGACGGCAAGTGCTACAATATCGCGCTGGAAATGGGCATTGAGGGCAAAGAGATCTGGCTGCTGCCGGAGTATCAGCTGGCTGTGGCGGAGGCGAAGAAGTACACCATGGAGCCCGGCGCCAGCGAGCACCAGCTGGGTCTGGCCGTGGACCTCTACGACAAGCAGTACGTGGCTCAGAACTACGATCACATGAACCAGCGCTTTTATGAGTATCTGGATTCCATCTGCGCCAATTACGGCTTTATCAAGCGCTACCCGACCCGCAAGCTTCTGCTCACCGGCTGGGATGAACCCTGGCATTATCGCTATGTCGGCGTGGAGGCGGCCACCTTTATCATGAACAACAAGCTCTGCTACGAGGAATTCTACGCCCACTACGTCCCGGACTTTGAATACTGACCTTCCCGGGCGGCGGAGAGATCCGCCGCCCGATCATTTCGCAAATTCGCGGCTTTTCATTCCAATATCTTGAAAAAAAGTCTTGCAAAGGACGCAAGATAGTGGTATACTCGTATAGTAAGGTTGATCGTGTTATTGGAGAGTGGGTTGCGGCCCACTCTTTTTTCGAGATTTTTTCGAGAGACCGAGGTGGATGAAATTGAGCAAGATCAGCGAGCGCGTTTTTGATTTGGTGAAGCCGGTGGTGGAGGAAGAGGGCTGCACGCTATGGGACGTGGAATACGTCCGGGAAGCGGGGACCTGGTACCTCAGGATCTTCGTGGACAAAGAAGGCGGCGTCTCCATTGACGACTGCGAGCGCATCAGCCGTCGGCTGGACCCTCTTTTGGATGAGGCCGATCCCATTCCGGAGAGCTACGTGTTCGAGGTGGGCTCCGCCGGCGCAGACCGGGAGCTGAAGCGTCCCTCGGATTTCGCGCAGTTTCTGGGGACAGATGTGGAGGTAAAGCTCTACAAGCCCCTGGAGGGCAGCAAGGTCTATGTGGGAAAGCTCCTGGGATATGAGGACGGCGCTGTCATCATCGACCGAAACGGCAGAGAGCTGCGCTTTGAACCGGCTCAGATCGCCCAGGTCCGGCTTTACGTATCTTTTTGATTAAACAGATTTGCATGCATAGAATGGAGAGTTACAAATGAACGCAGAATTTTTCGAGGCCATCGAAGCCATTGAAAAGGAAAAAGGCATTCCCCGCGGCTATATGTACGAGAAGATCAAGCAGGCCATGCTGGCCGCTTTCCGGAAGGACAATCCCGAGTGCGAGGACAATGTGGCCATCGATCTGGATGAGGAGAAGTACCGCATCGAGATGTACGTGACCAAGACCGTAGTGGACCAGGTGGAGGATCCCAGCCATGAGATCAACCTGGAGGCTGCCAAGAAGCTGAACCGCCGCGTCAAGCTGGGGGAGACCGTCAATATCCCGGTGGAGACCAAAAAGTTCGGCCGCATCGCCGCCCAGCAGGCCAAGCAGATCATCACCCAGGGCATCCGGGAGGCGGAGCGGGGCATCATTTATGAGGAGTTCACCTCCAAGGAGCACGAGATCCTCACCGGCGTGGTGTCTCACATCGAGCCGCGCAACGGCAGCGTCTCCATTCGCATCTCCTCCAACAGCGAGTTTACCGAGGCCATGCTCTCCGCCGGCGAGCGGATCAAGACCGAGGTCCTCAAGGAAGGGGACCGGATCAAGGTCTACGTGGTGGAAGTGCGCAACTCCGGCCGCGGGCCTCAGGTGCTGATCAGCCGGACCCATCCCGGCCTGGTAAAGCGCCTCTTCGAGCTGGAAGTGCCCGAGATATTCGACGGCACGGTGGAAATCAAGTCCATCGCCCGGGAGGCCGGCAGCCGTACCAAGATGGCCGTCTGGTCCTCCGATCCTAATGTGGATCCCATCGGCTCCTGCGTGGGCCCCAAGGGCGGCCGCGTGGCCAGCATCGTCAATGAGCTGGGCGGTGAGAAGATCGACATCGTGAAGTACAGCGAAGTCCCTCAGGAGTATATCGCCGCGGCCCTCTCTCCCTCCGAGGTCGTCAGCGTCACCATGCAGGAGGACGGAAAGAGCTGCCGGGTCATCGTGCCGGACAATCAGCTGAGCCTTGCCATCGGAAAGGAGGGCCAGAACGCCCGCCTGGCCGCCAAGCTCACCGGCTATAAGATCGACATCAAGCCCCAGAGCGAAGCGTGAGTATATTAGGTTTTAGGTTTTAGGAAAGCGAGGTGGCCGAGGTGCAGAAGAAAATACCGATGCGGCAGTGTCTCGGCTGCCGTGAAATGAAGCCCAAGCGGGAGCTGATCCGGGTCGTCCGGTCCCCGGAGGGCGAGATCAGCCTGGATTTCAAAGGAAAGGCCAACGGCCGGGGAGCCTATGTTTGTCCCAGCGCCGAGTGCCTGAAGAAAGCGATCCGGGCCAAAGCGCTGGAACGGGCCTTTCAAACGGCCATTCCGGAGAATATTTACGATCGCCTGCGCGAGGAAATGGAGCGCGGCGAATGAGAGAGAGAATTTTGGGCCTTTTGGGCCTGATGCGCCGCGCCAGCGCCGTCTCTCCAGGAGAGGATCAGGCGGGGGACGCGGTGAAGGCCGGAAAGGCAAAGCTTCTGCTGTTTTCCGCGGACGTTGCCGACAATGCCAGACGCAAGGCGGAAAACCTGTCGAACGGCAGGAACGTGCAGCTGGTCCCGCTCCCCTTCGACCGGGGAGAGCTGGGGGCGGCTCTGGGCCTGGGCAGCTGCAGCATGGCGGCCGTCACGGATCTGGGCTTTGCGGACGCGCTGATGAAGCTGCTGGCCGCCCAGTGGCCGGAGGATTACGCCGAGACTGCGCAGCGAGTACGGCAACGCAGCGAGAAAGCGGACAGAAGAAAGACCCAAAAGGGGTCGAAACGAGCAGGTACAAGGAGGACTGACGTATGAGTACTATGATCAAATATCGCGTACATGAGGTGGCAAAGGATTTCGGGGTGGCTTCCAAGGTCATCTCCCAGATCCTGACGGATTATATCGCGCCGCCCAAGAACCATATGCAGGTCCTGGAAACGCCCGAGCTGGATGTGATTTTCGAGTATATGACCCAGCATAACCAGGCCGCCAGCCTGGAGGACATCTTCCGGGTCGAAGCGCCTGCAAAGGTCGAGGAGAAGCCGGCGGCCGCCAAGGCTCTCGCCAAGAGCGCCCCGGCCCAGAGCCAGACCAAGGCGCCCGGAAAGCCCGCGTCCGCCGCCCCCGCTGCGGCGGCTCATACGGCTCCCGCTCAGGCTCCCCAGCAGCCCAAGCAGGAGAAGAAGGAAAAGCCCCATGTTCCCCGCCAGGTGGCCGAGAAGCGAGTGGTGGACACCCGCGGCGGCGCTGCCGTGAACATTGAGAAATACAATGAAAAGTTCGAGGACATGGGCGACGCCAAGGTGGGCAATCAGAACAACATGCGCCGCGGCAAGGAGAAGATCCAGAGCAAGGCCAGGCAGCGCGGCGCCCAGCAGCAGCCCTCCAACAAGCGCCGTCAGGAGGAGCGGGATAAAATGCAGCGCCTGCAGCTGGAGATCGCCCGCAAACAGCAGCTGAAGGTGGAGATCCCCGATGAGATCTCTGTGGGTGAGCTGGCGACCATGATGAAGAAGTCCGCCGCCGAGGTCATCAAGCAGCTGATGAAGCTGGGCGTCTTCGCCTCCGTTTCCGAGATCATCGACTACGACACCGCGGCTCTGGTGGCTATGGAGCTGGGCTGCAAGGTGGAGAAGAAGGTCGTCGTTACCGTGGAAGAGAAGCTCATCGACGACCACGAGGATAAGCCGGAGGATCTGGTGCCCCGGGCTCCCGTGGTGGTGGTCATGGGCCACGTGGACCACGGCAAGACCTCTCTGCTGGACAGGATCCGTCACGCCAACGTGGTTTCCGGCGAGGCAGGCGGCATCACCCAGCACATCGGCGCCTACACCGTGGAGATCAACGGCAGCCCCATCACCTTCCTGGACACGCCGGGCCACGAGGCCTTTACCTCCATGCGCGCCCGCGGCGCCATGGTGACGGATATCGCCATCCTGGTGGTCGCCGCGGACGACGGCATCATGCCGCAGACCGTGGAGAGCATCAACCACGCCAAGGCCGCCGGGATCCCCGTGGTGGTCGCCATCAACAAGATGGACACCGTGGGCGCCAATCCCGAGCGCATCAAGCAGCAGCTCACCGAGTATGACCTGGTTTCCGAGGAGTGGGGCGGCGATACCATCATCGTGCCCATCTCCGCCAAGACCGGCATGGGCATCGAGGACCTGCTGGAGAACCTGGTGGTCCAGGCCGAGGTGCTGGAGCTCAGCGCCAACCCCAACCGGGCCGCCAAGGGCACCGTTATTGAGGCCCGTCTGGACAAGGGCCGGGGCCCCATCATGACCGTTCTGGTGCAGAACGGCACCCTGAAGCTGGGCGACATCATTATCGCCGGCACCGCCGTGGGCCGTGTGCGCACCATGATCAACGACAAGGGACAGCGGGTCAGCTCCGCCGGCCCCTCCACTCCTGTGGAGATCTCCGGCCTCAGCGAGGTGCCCAGCGCCGGCGATATCTTCAACGCTGTCAGCGACGAGCGCATGGCCAGAGAGCTGGCCGAGGAGCGCCGTGTCAGCCAGAACAGCAACGCCATGCCCGGCGCCAAGAAGGTCAGCCTGGAGGATCTGTTCAGCCAGATCCAGGCCGGCGAGATGAAGACCCTGAACCTGATCGTCAAGGCCGACGTCCAGGGATCCGCCGAGGCGGTGAAGAGCTCCCTGGAGAAGATCTCCAACGACGAGGTCCGGGTCAAGGTCATCCACAGCGCCGTGGGCGCCATCAACGAGAGCGACGTGATGCTGGCCGCCACCTCCGGCGCCATCATCGTGGGCTTCAACGTCCGGCCGGACAACGCCGCCCGGGACAGCGCCGCCCGCAGCAACGTGGACATGCGCATGTACCGCGTGATCTACGACTGCATCAACGAGATCGAGGCCGCCATGAAGGGCATGCTGGCTCCCAAGTTCAAGGAAGTGATCATCGGCCACGCCGAGGTCCGGGAGACCTACAAGGTGTCCAAGGTGGGCACGGTCTGCGGCTGCTACTGCACCGACGGCAAGATCCAGCGTGGCTGCGACGTGCGTGTCCTGCGGGACAACATCGTTATCCACGAGGGCAGCCTGGCCTCCCTGCGCCGCTTCAAAGACGACGTCAAGGAGGTCGCAGCCGGCTACGAGTGCGGCATGCAGGTGGAGAAATTCAACGACGTAAAGATCGGCGACGTGATCGAGTGCTTCGTCATGGAGCAGATCAAGGACTGATCCGGGAACAACGAATAAGCCGTAGGGGCGACCTTTACGGTCGCCCGCCGTCCAATTGACAGGCGGGCGGCCACAAGGGCCGCCCCTACAAGTGACTAAGGAGAAAACTATGCCTTCCAATAAGCTTGCAAGAACCAACGACGACATTCAGTTCGTCCTGTCCAAGCTGATCCCCCAGGTGAAGGACCCCCGGGTCCAGCAGGGGATGATCAGCGTCACCCGGGTGGAGACCACCGGCGACCTGCGTTATGCCAAGGTCTGGCTCTCCGTACTGGGGCTGGAAAACGAGAAGGAATTCAAAAAGGGCCTGAAGTCCGCCGGGGGCTGGCTGCGCCATGAGCTGGCCCAGGCCCTGAATCTGCGCTATACCCCGGAGCTGGTCTTTGAAGTGGACCGCAGCATCGAGTACGGCGCCCACATCAGCCAGATGATCAACGCCCTGGATATCCGTCACGACGAGGACGAGAGCCATGAGAGCTGAGGACTGCGCCCGGCTGCTGCGGGAGCAGGACCGGATCCTGTTGGTGACCCACCGGAACCCGGACGGGGACACCATGGGCAGCGCCGCCGCCCTCTGCTCCGCCCTGCGGCGCCTGGGAAAGACAGCGTATCTCCAGCCCAACCCCCAGGTCATCGCAAAGCTCCTGCCCTTCGTGGAGCCCTATGACGCGCCGGCGGATTTTGCGGCGTCCTATACGGTCGCGGTGGACGTGGCCACGGAGAAGATGCTTGCCCAGGGCTTCTCGGGCCCGGTGGATCTCTGCATCGACCATCACCCCAGCAACTCCCACTATGCCGGAGCGGAGTGCATCGACCCGGAACGGGCTGCCTGCGGAGAGATCGTGCTGCGCATCATCCGCGAGCTCTGCGGGGATCTGACCAAGGACGAGGCGGATCTGCTCTACATCGCCCTCTCCACGGACTGCGGCTGCTTCCAATATGCCAACACCGACGCCCTTGCCCTGCGCCACGCGGCGGAGCTCTTGGAGGCCGGGGCGGACAACGCCAGGCTGAACCTGCTGTTCTTCCGCAAGGTGTCCGCCGCCCGCATCAAGCTGGAGGGTCTTATCTACCGGAACATGAGCTTTCACAGGGATGGGAAAGTGGTCGTGGCCATCGTCACCGACGAGATGCTGGCCCAGGCCGGCGCCACCGAGGACGATTGCGACGATCTGGCCGGGCTGGCCGGCCGGGCCGAATGCGGAGAGGTCTGCATCACCATCCGGGACTGGCCCGGCGGGGCCAGCAAGGTCTCCGTCCGCTCCCAGGACAGCTTTGACAGCTGCGCCCTCTGCGCCCGCTTCGGCGGCGGCGGCCACAAGATGGCCGCGGGCTGCAACATCCCCGTGCCGCCCGTGGAGGCCCGGGAGCTCCTGCTGAAGGCCATCGACGAGGTTTGGGCATGAACGGCATCCTGCTCATCGACAAGCCCAGCGACTGGACCAGCAGCGACGTGGTCGCCAAGCTCCGGGGCATCCTGCACGAGCGGCGCATCGGCCACTCCGGCACCCTGGACCCCATGGCCACGGGGCTGCTGGCGGTTTTTGTGGGCCGGGCCACCCGAGCGGTGGAGTTCGCGGAGAGCCATGAGAAGCAATACCTGGCCTCCCTGCGCCTGGGCCTTGACACCGATACCCAGGACATTACCGGAAATCCCATCGGCGGAGAGCCGAGAGCGGTTTCCGACGCGGAGCTGGAGCAGGTGCTTTCCGCCTTTCGGGGGGACATTCTGCAGATCCCGCCCATGTACTCCGCCATCAAGGTGGGGGGCAAAAAGCTCTATGAGATCGCCCGGCGGGGCGGCGCCGTGGAGCGGAAGCCCCGGCCGGTCCATATCGCGGAGCTGCGGTATCTGGGCCGGGAGGGGGAGGATATCCTGCTGGACGTCACCTGTTCCAAGGGCACCTACATTCGCAGCCTCTGCCACGACATCGGGGAGAGGCTGGGCTGCGGCGGCTGCATGAGCGCCCTGCGCCGGACCCGGGCCGGGGATTTCCGCCTGGAGGACGCGTATACGCTGAACCAGGTCCAGGAGTCCGCGGACAGGGGAGAGGCGGCGTCGCTGCTCCTGCCGGTGGACAGGCTGTTCGCAGTTTATCCGGCGCTGCGCGCGGACGCCGCCGCGGAAAAACGGATCCGTACCGGCGCCGCCTTTGCCGTTTCTGCACCGGACGGGGATTATCGCGTTTACGGCCCGGCGGGACACTTCCTCGCCCTGGGCCGGCTGCGGAGCGGCGAACTGCGCAGCATCAAGAGCTTTTTCGAGGTTTGAGGCATGGAAGAACAAAAGAGAGTCATCGCCCTGGGCTTTTTCGACGGGGTCCATATCGGCCACGGGGAGCTGATGAAGCGTACCAAACAGCGGGCCGCAGAACTGAGAGCCATGCCCTCGGTGCTGAGCTTTGACGTGCACCCGGACACCCTGGTCTTCGGCAGGGAGGTCCCTCTCATCAACAGCGCCATTGGCCGGGAGGAGATCATCCGCCGCTGCTACGGCATTGAGAACGTGGTGTTCATCCACTTCAACCGCCATGTCATGCAGATGGACTGGCGGGATTTTCTGGAGGACCTGATCCGGGATCTCCAGATCTGCCACATCGTGGTGGGACACGACTTCTGTTTCGGCTACAAGGGCCTGGGCACGGCGGCACGGCTGCGGGACTACTGCGCCGAGCACGGCCTGGGCTGCGACGTGATCCCGCCGGTGATGCTGGACGGGCAGATCGTCAGCTCCACCCACATCCGGGAGCTGATCGCCGCCGGGCAGATCGAGGAGGCCAACCGCTGGCTGGGCCACCCCCACACTCTGGCGGACACGGTCCACTCCGGCTATCATCTGGGCCGGAAGCTGGGTACGCCCACCATCAACATGTTCTTCCCCCACGGGGTGGTGGTGCCCCGCCATGGGGTCTACGCCTCCAAGGTCTTCCTGGAGAGCGGCGAGAATTACATCGCCGTCACCAACGTGGGCGTTCGCCCCACGGTGAGCCAGGACGAGCGGGTCAGCGTGGAGAGCCACCTGCTGGACTACTCCGGCAATCTCTACGGCCGCCAGGCCCGCGTGGAGTTCTACGCCTTCCTGCGGGAGGAGATCAAGTTTGAGAGCTTCGAGGCCTTGTCCCGGCAGATCCACCGGGACGCGGAGGCGGCAAAAGCCTATTTTACCGCACATCCCTGAAAAACAAGAGCCTTCCCGCCTGTGGGAAGGCTTTTTCACAGAAATCGACTCAACCAACGGTTGAGTGCCGCGATTCAACGAACAGGTTATTGGCAAAGCGGGCTTTTTCCTGCTACGCTTTGGGCGAACAAGGGCGGCGCGCAGCCTGAAAAAGACAGGAGGATACAAACATGAACGAATCCATCGGAACGATCATTATGCGGCTCCGCAAGGAGCACGGCATGACCCAGGAGCAGCTGGCCAATGCGCTGGGCATTACCTTTCAGGCAGTGAGCAAGTGGGAAAACGGCATCTCCAGTCCGGATCTGTCCACCCTGCCGCTGCTGGCCGATCTCTTTTCCGTCAGTGTGGATCAGCTCCTGGGCCGGCAGCCGCTGGAGCTTCCCGATGAAGAATTGAAGGAGAATCCCGCGGAGGAAGCACAGGTGCTGCCCGTGCTCCCGGAGACGGCGCTGGAGCCGGTCTTTGAGCCGGTGCGCGAGCAACCGATCCCCGGAGCCTTCCCCTGGCCGGATGACGACACCTTTTACGCCGTGCTGTTTCACGGCCACGAGCTGGTGGGTTATCTGGCGGGAGATGTGAACCTGGAGCAGGCGAAAAAGCATTTTGTGTTTGAGTACGAGGGAAAAGCCCAGAATATCCACAGCGACTTCTCCGTTGAGATCGACGGCGACGTGGGCGGAAACGTCAGCGCAGGGGAGAGCGTCTCCTGCAGCGACGTAAGCGGCAGCGTGGACGCGGGTACCGGCGTGGACTGCGGCGATGTGGACGGAGACGTCTGCGCCGGGACCGGGATCAAATGCGGCGACGTGAGCGGCAACCTCAACGCGGGAGGAAGCGTCAGCTGCGGCGATGTGGAAGGCAATGTAAAGGCCGGCGGCAACGTGAAGGCCGGAGATGTTGATGGCAGCGTAAGCGCGGGCGGCAATGTGAACTGCGACGACGTGGGCGGAAATGTCAGAGCCGGCGTATCCGTGTACTGTGAAGAGGCCGAGGAACATACGCGGGGCCGCGCTTCACGCTCCGACGATGAGGACGAGGAGGAAGGGGACGCCTTCAACTTCTCCTTTGACTTGGACGATTTCGGCGAAAAACTGGGAAAACAGATCTCCGAGGCCGTCGAGAAAGCCACCCGCTTTGGCATGAAGTTCCAGAAGAAATGGCAGAACCGCCAAGACGGGGAAGAGGACGAAGAATAAAAACACGGAGGAAGCGCTTGCTTCCTCCGTTCAATGTGTTGAGAAACCTGAAAAATTGTCATCTTGAGCGGAGGCGAAGCCGGAGCCGAAAGATCTAAAGTCTTGGTAAACACGGCCCTTTTAGATCCTTCGACTTCGCTTCGTTCGCTCAGGATGACAGTAAGTCCACTTTGTCTACAGTCTGCCCGGAGGAAGCGTTTGCTTCCTCCCTTGTCTGTTTCTACCTACGGAAACGTCCCGAACTGCCTTTCCGGAACGATCCTCGGGATCGGCTTATCTGCGAAGAATAAAATATTGCGTTTGTGGACTTCCGGGATTACAATGGAGTCGACGGAAAACGCGGGAAAATCCCGGACTGGAGGAGTACAGCATGCCAAATACCCATGTTCTGGAGACGGACTGCCTGCGCGTTGCGATCGCCGACGCCGGGGCGGAGCTTTGCAGCGTGATCGACAAGGAGAGCGGAAGAGAACGGATCTGGACGGCAGATCCCGGCGTGTGGAACCGGCATGCGCCCATCCTGTTTCCCTTTGTGGGAAAGGTGACGGAAGGAAAGTACCGCAGCGGCGGACGGGAGTGGCCCATGAAGACCCAGCACGGCTTTGCCCGGGATCTGGTTTTTACCTGCACCGAAGAGAGCGCCGCAGCGGTGGAGCATCGCCTCTGCGCTTCTGAGGAGACGCGAAGGATCTACCCCTGGGACTTCTGCCTGACGGTGCGGCACAGTGCGGACGCGGCGCGTCCCAGGCTGCTGCGGATCGAATGGACGGTTGAAAACCGCGGCGAAGAGCCCATGCTCTATTCCATCGGCGGACACCCGGGCTTTCTGATGCCGGAGGGCGCACGGAAGGAGGATTGCCTCCTGCGCTTCCCGGGGAAGGATACGCTGCGCTATTATCAGGCGGACGCGGCGGGCTTCGCCCTGCCGGAACAGACCCACACCCTGTCCCTGACCTGCGGCGACGCGCCGTATCTGGAAAACATCCCCGATACCTGGATCTTCGAGCGGCAGGGGATCGACGAGGTGGGGATCGCCGCGCCCGACGGGAGCCCCTGGATCAGCCTCCGCTGCCCGGGCTTTCCCTTCCTGGCGGTCTGGGCGAATCCTAAAGGGCCCTTTATCTGCCTGGAGCCCTGGTACGGCCGGACGGACGAGGCCGGCTTCGCCGGTACGCTGGAGGAGAAAAACGGGATGGAGCGCCTGGAAAGCGGGGAAAAACGGCGTTATTGCTACGAGATCGAGTTTTACAGATGAGGCGGGTCCGCTCGGGCGGAAACCGGAGGCCCGCTTCGCGCGCAGAAACACGGCGGGAGCTGCATACCGCCGGAAAGCGCGGCCTGAGGGATCGAAAAAAACGGAGGAAGCGTTTGCTTCCTCCGAATCTTTTTATATCGGCTGCTTGTTGGACGAGCGGTTTTTCCGGTTGCCGTGGCTGCGCCCCCGGCGGCGGGACTGGCTGGCCTTGCTCTTGTAAAAGTCCTGCAGCTCCTCGTCCGCCTCATAGAGCAGGCGGTTTGCGGTCCAGCTGCCGTTTACCGGATCCTTGCGGAAGCGGACCCGGGCCAGGAAAGACCCGTGCTCGGCGCAGCTGAAGAGATTCATATAGCGCTGATCGCCCTGATTGACCCAGCGGGTTCCCACCAGAGGCTGACCGCAGACGGGGCAGGGGATATTGCTGAGCCGCTCATCCGCAAAGGCGGCGGCTTTGCTCTCAAAGCCCTCGCTGCTCTCGTGGAAGAGAGCCTCGGGCCCGCTGTTTTCCTCGGCGGGCTTGTAGTTGGGCATGCGGGAGGCCAGGATCCGGGCCGCGTCGGGATAGAGGCGCAGCCCCTCCTTCATATCCAGGTGGGTGCTCACCAGAGCGGTGTTGTACGCGTCCCCCAGCGCGTCGTGGGCGATGCGGGTCTGCTCGATCTCGAAGTGCTCCATGGCGCTGGCCAGGGACTTCTGATTCTTGTCCCCGCCGGTCTGCAGATTGTAAATCAGCTGCAGATTGACCCAGCCGCTGATCCAGTCCCAGTCCAGATCGTGGATGATGATGTTCTGCTCCAGGATCCCCTGGTCATCGCAGCCCCAGGTCAGGAAGGTGACGCCGTCTCCGCACCACTCCCTGAAACGGGCCAGCGCCTCGGGAAAGCTGAAGCCCCGGGAGAGACGTTCCTTGTCAAAGCCGGTGATCTTCTTCACCTTGTAATGCATCCGACGGAAATATACAGGCTTGACGTCAATGGTAAATTCTTCGGTCGGACGCATGTTTTCGTCCAGCTTCACGGCGCCGATCTCGATGATCTCTCCCCGCAGATGGATGGGGAGCTTATTGAAAACGGAGGATTTGGAGCTCATGGCCTGATTCCACTCCAGATCCACCACAACGTAATTCATAAAACAATCCTCTTCGTCTAGATTTTACTCGGAACAGTATAGCATAGATATTCTCCGATTGCACGACTTTTTTTCAGAAACAACAGGAATTCTTTTGCATGTTCTGCGGACATATGATATACTCGCGCTGAATTGATGTCATTGTCGCAGCTTTGGGAGGTGGCGCTTTGAAGAATATGACGCTTTTGCGCGCGGCGAAAGCCTGCGGCGGCAGGCTCTGCGGCGCTTATGATCCAGATGCGGAGCTGGGCCGGGTGGTGATCGACAGCCGGGCCGTTCAGCCCGGAGACCTCTTCGTGGCCTACAAGGGAGAAAACGCCGACGGGCACGACTATATCGCCGCCGCCTTTGACCGGGGCGCCGCCTGCTGTCTGGCCCAGCGGATCCCGGAGGGGGAGACGCGGCCCATCCTTCTGGCGGAGGACGTACAGACCGCCCTGGAGAAGATCGCCGCCGACTATCGCAGCACTCTGAACATCCCTCTGGTCGGCATTACAGGCAGCGTGGGCAAGACCTCCGCCAAGGAGATGATCGCCGCGGTGCTGGAGCAGCGCTTGCGGGTACTGAAGACCGAGAAAAATTTCAACAACCAGATCGGCGTGCCCATGACCGTCTCCCGCATCGAGCCGGAGCACCAGGCCGCCGTGGTGGAGATGGGCATCTCCGGCTTTGGAGAGATGCGTATTCTGGCAAAGATCGCCCGGCCCACCATCGCCGTCTTCACCATGATCGGCCACGCCCATCTGGAATTCCTGCACGACCGGGCCGGGGTTTTCCGCGCCAAGACGGAGATGCTGGAGGAGATGGGGGAGGACGCCGTCGTCCTGGTAAACGGGGACGACGATCTGCTGCGGGAGCTTGACTGCAGGCAGAAGAAGCTCAGCTTCGGCCTGGGGGAGAACTGCGATATCCGGGCGCTGAACATCCGGCTGGATGAAGAAGAACATACCGCCTGCACCGTCGCCTTCGGGGAGCGGCGCATTCCCGTGCGCATCCCGGCCTTCGGGCAGCACATGGTCTACGCCGCCCTGGAGGGAGCCGCGGTGGGCTTCCTCCTGGGCCTGAGCGACGAGGAGATCGCCCGGGGCGTCGCCGCCTATGAGACTGTGGGCCGCCGCTCCGCCGTGACGGAGACCGGGCGCATCACCCTGATCGACGACAGCTACAACGCGAATCCGGACTCTGTGAAATGCGGGGTGGACTCGCTGGTGAAGCTGCCGGGCCGGCATGTCTGCATTCTGGGCGACATGCTGGAGCTGGGCAGCGAGGCCGGGGAAATGCACCGGGACGTGGGCGCCTATGCTGCTGCAAAGGGCGTGGATCTGGTGCTCTGCTCCGGCCCCCTCGGCGCGGAGATCGCCGCCGGCGCGGGAGAGCGTGGCCGCTGGTTTGCCGACAGGGAAGCGCTGATCCGCGCCCTGCCGGAGCTGATCCGGGACGGGGACCGGGTGCTGGTGAAGGCCTCCCGGGGCATGCGCTTCGAGGAAGCGGCGGAGGCGCTGAAAAAGCTATGAAAAAGCCCTGCCTGTTTTTCGACCTGGACGATACCATCCTGGACTTTCACTGGGCGGAGCACCGGGCGCTCTCCAGAGCCTTCCGGGAGGCGGGGATCGAGCCGGAGCAGACTCTGCTGGACCGTTACAGCGACATCAACCGCAGCCAGTGGGAGCTGCTGGAGCGGGGGCTGCTTACCCGGGAGCAGGTGCTGGTGCGCCGCTTCGCTCTGCTCTTCGCGGAGAAAGGGATCCAGACCGACGCCGCGTCCGTCAGCCGCCGCTACGAAGAACTGCTGGGAGACGGGCACCGCTTTCTCCCCGGGGCGGAGGAAATACTTCGGCAGCTGCAAGGAAAGGCGCGGCTCTTTCTGGCCTCCAACGGTTGTTACGCCGTCCAGGAGGCCCGGATCGAGAGCTCCGGCATCGCGCCCTTTTTTGAAGACATGTTCATTTCCGAGCTGATCGGCGCGGACAAACCATCGGAGGAATTCTTCCGCCGCAGCATTGACCGGATCCCGGACTTCGATCCGAGCCGGGCCTTGATGATCGGGGACAGCCTCACCTCGGATATCCTGGGCGGCATCCGCTCCGGGATGCACACCTGCTGGCTGAATCCCCAGGGTCGGGCCGGCAGGGAGGACATCGTGCCGGAAACGGAGATCCGCTCCCTTTCGGAGCTCCCCGCGCTGGTCGACCGTTTATTCGAGAGGTGATTATATTGACGGAGAAACTGCTTCTCTTGCGGGAACTGAATCTGGGCTCCATGATGCTGCGGATCCTGCTTGCCATGCTCATGGGCGGCGTCATCGGATTGGATCGGGAGATGAAAGGCCGTCCCGCCGGCTTTCGCACCTACATGCTGGTGGCCATGGGAGCGGCCGCCACATCCATCCTCAGCCAGTATCTGACGCTGATGCTCTCGACCCAGTGGGCGGAGGACTTCGCCCTGGTCGGGCAAAAGACGGACGCGGTCCGACTGGGCGCCCAGGTCATCAGCGGCATCGGCTTCATCGGCACGGGCACCATCATGGTCACCGCACGGCAGGAGGTCAAAGGCCTTACCACCGCCTCCTGTCTCTGGGCCTCCGCCTGCATGGGCCTTGCCATCGGCGCGGGCTTTTATGAATGCGTCCTCGTGGGCTTTGCGCTGATCCTGCTGTGTATGCAGGTGCTCCCCAAGCTGGAGCTGATCATTGTGGAGCGGGCGCGCAACATGAATATCTACGTGGAGATGGACAGCGTTGAGCGGCTGGAAGCTGTGATCCGCCGCATGAAGGACGCGGGACTGACGCTCTATGAGACGGAGATCGACCGGGACGGCCCCGGCGACAGCCGGCTGAAGGGGATCTTCAGCGTGCGGCTGAGCCCGAAGCAGCACCATACCCAGGTGCTGGCGCGCATCTCCACGCTGGACGGCGTCCTGGCCGTGGAAGAATTGTGAGGGGGGCCGCGGAATGCTGACATGCTTGAATTTTGCCAGAGAGATGAGCTTTCTGGGGGTGACGGTCAGACTCCTGGCCGCGGTTCTCTGCGGCGGTCTGATCGGTCTGGAGAGAGAGTATAAACGCCGCCCCGCCGGTTTTCGCACCCATATCCTGATTTCCCTGGGCGCGGCCATCACGATCCTTACCAACCTCTATCTCTATCAGGTGATGCATTACCATACCGACATCTCCCGGCTGGGCGCCCAGGTCATCGTCGGCATCGGCTTCATCGGCGCCGGTACCATCATCGTCACCAAACGGCACCGGGTCAAGGGCCTGACCACGGCGGCGGGCCTCTGGACCGCGGCCATCGTCGGCCTGGTCTGCGGCGCGGGATATCTGGAACTGGCCCTCTTCACTACGGTCCTGGTCCTGATCGCGGAGCTGGTGCTGGTGCGCCTGGAATACTATCTGAAAACCAAGGCGAAGCAGGCCCACCTGTATATGGAGTACAGAAAGGCCCCGGTCATTGAGAACGTCCTGGCCATGCTGAAGGAAAAGGGCTTTTCCGTCAGCGATCTGGAGATCTCCCGCAGCGCCGACGAGAGCGACGGGCCGCTGTTCAGCGCGGTGCTGGTCCTGCAGATCCATCGGACCCAGACCGTAGACGAACTGGTGCTGAACCTGCAGCGTCTCGAGGGCGTGACAAAGGTGGAGGAGACCTGATCATACAGAAACGGAGGATCCGATCACACGATCAGATCCTCCGTTTTATCGTTTTCATTTTCCGGTCAGACATGGAAGAAATATTGACAGATCAGGAGCAGAATGATCCCCGGCACACCGCCGACCCCGGCGACGATGCAGTTGGCAACATTGATGTCCAGATGCAGCGCGTCGACAGGGACAAAAAGATTCATGGCGAAGAGCAGGACAAAGCCCAGCACCGCGTGAAGCAGCAGCTTCACCATCTTTCCCAGAGGCTTTGCAAACAGCATGACGAAGAAAACGACGATGACAAGGCCGCCGATGGACAGGGCAGGGAAAGGGATTTGATCCAGAAAAGGGATTTTTTCCATAGAGACTCCTTCGTAAGAGGAAAGGACTTCCTGTGTATTTTCGCGGCCGGGACACATAATAGGACCGGACAGTTTTTCGGGAAGAAAAAGATACGGGTTTTGTGTTTTCGCAGTATAGAAATACAGCCAAACCGAAAAAATGTCAAGCATAAGAGCGCGGAATTAAGAATTTCTAATGATTTCCTGCGCTCGAATGCGGGCGGGGCGCTGCGGCGCCCCGCCTTTTGCACTTTAGAAGTGTGACGGGAGAAGAAAAACGATACCCCCCGAGGGGGGTATCGTAAAAGGAAAAGCTTATTTACGGTCTGTTCGGGTCGGATCGCCGGGATCACTCCGTGTAGATCGCGTTGACTTCGTTGAAGAAAGCCGTACGGACAAGGCCGCAGAAAATGGGCAGGAAGAGTATGGCCGCAATATACAGGAGCACAAGGATGATCCCGAAGAGAATGCCGAGATAGGGGATCCTGGTAAGAAGACCCAGCACGAGGAGGACAAGGAAGAATCCGATGATGATCAAGAAATCTGCCAGGAACATCTTTCCCTTGTAACCTTTCGTCATGCGCATGGACTTGCGAAGGGCCTCGGTGGCGGTGATCTCTTTATCGGTCAGCAGGATGTAGGGAACAAAGCAGTAGGAGTAGTACTTGATGATGTTCATGATCGGGACCAAGGACCAGATCATGTTCCACAGACTCTGCCAGCACATGCCGGCGCCGTTGCGGACCACTTCATCCTTCTTGAAGCCCTGGAAAAGCTGCTCGCTGCGAACGTCAAGTCCGTGATAACCGTCCTGCAGGACGCCGGTAAAGCCCAGACTGAGGATCAGGGTGATCGGCAAGGTGATGATCGGAACAAAGGCGCCGAGAGAGCTTACCATACTGACGATCACCATATACAGCAGGGAGAGGCCCCAGAGACGGATGGGCTTTTTTGCCAGGCATCCAAAGGCTTTGCCATAGATGTCAAACACGCTGCCGACCGCGGGACGACTGTAAGAATACGAGGGGGCATAGTTCGGGGCGGACTGCCAGTACTCGGGCTGAGGAGCCTGCGGGGCAGGACCCATATCCTGCGCGTTCGGGTCAACGGAAGACCGGGGGGCTGCTGCGATGGGCGCTCCGCACACGGTGCAGAATCTGGAGCCGTCGGGAACATTGTTTCCGCAATTTGAACAGATGGGCATGGTACACCTCCAAAAAGATTTTATAACTATACTATAAAAGGAAATGCGCAAACAATCAATACTTTTTGTCAAAACCTGTCAAGTTTTGATTGCGTGGGAAACCTTCGGACAGGCTCAGGGGAGATAAACATAATCGTAATCCGCGATCAGCACGTCGGTCAAAACCTGGTGGGTCATAAACATAGAGCTGTCCGGGTGGACACGCGGCGTTCCAAAGCCGTTGAAGGACACGGGACGGTCAAAACGGAAGGCGTAATAGGAAATCTCGGAAGGAGGAAACGAAAAAGCACAATGCAATGCGCCGCCAAAAAACGGTGGAGATGGAAATAACTGCAATGATAGCCGCCTTTTCCTTTTGGCCTGCTTCTGGTTTGGGAAGGTCACGACGGAATTCCGATCTGCTGCCGGATATGCGAAAGCCGATTTCGATCGTAGGGACTTTGACTGTATTATAAATAAAAGGGCGAAAACAACAAGGCTAAGAAATCAGACCGGCAGAGCTTTGCGCAAAGACGAGCAAGCTTGAAAGAGTGGGATTGAGATAAAATAAGCGAGAGCAGACATTTCCGTCTGAGGAAACGCAGTTCATACCGTTTTGGGCATCTTTCAAAGGATCCGGCCCTGCTTTTGCTTCATGTCCGTATTCGCTGCTCTCCGCCGTGAGAAGCTCGGGATCGCGGGAGAGAAAGCGATGAAGCCGGGAATGGAAAGAAAGCGTCCTGCCCGCATGAAGCGGCAAGAAAGAAAAGCGATTGTCAATTCCGGCATTTTCCGTTATAATTCTTCATATAAATCAATCGCTGCCGAAAAGGAGACGGGACCATGATCAGCTGTGTACACTGCGGATCCCAAAACGTTTATTACAGCAAAAAGAAATGTGTTTATGTCTGTGAGGACTGCGAGAAGACGTTCCTGCCCCAGGAAAAGAAATTTGTTCCCAAAAAGGTTTTCTTGAGTTACGGCCACGACGAAAACGCATGGCTGGTCAAGCTAATCTGTGAAAAACTGAGGGAGCGGGGTCATCTGCCGTGGATCGACTACGCCGAGATCAAAACGGGCAATGACTGGCGTGATGCCATAACCCGCGGGATCTTGGACAGCAGTGGCTTTTTGGCGTTTGTTTCCAATTATTCCGTTCGAAATCCCGGTGTGTGTCTGGATGAGATCTCGATCGGAGTGGGAAACTACAATTGCCGCATCCACGCGATCCTGCTGGAAAAGGGAGTCGAGGCACCCAACAGCATCAGCAACCACCAGTGGCTGGATCTGTCGGACTGGCGGGAAAAGCGCGCCGATCCCGATCCGGCGGCCTGGGAAAAATGGTTTGCGGAGAAGTTCGCTTTGATCTGCGCCCTGGTGGAGGATGAGCGCGGCGATGTGCTCTCCGGAAACATCGAACGGCTGCAGAGGCAGCTGTCTCCCATCACGAATTCACTGAAAATGCGCTTGCTGCTGCAGGACGAGATCATCCCCCGTAAATGGTTGGTGGACCTTGCCATGTCCCCGTCGGCAAGCCGGGCCACGGTAGTTTACGGCTCTCCCGGCACGGGCAAGAGCGTTCTGTCTGCCTATTTGTGCGGTTTCTCCACCTCCTGTATAGCGGCTCATTATTTCGAGTGGAACAACTCCTCCACCCGGGACGCACGCAAGCTCATTTGCAGCGTGGCTTTTCAGCTTGCCTGCGCGCTGGAGGACTATCAGATGCTCCTGGTGGAGCTGCTTGGCAAGTACGACCCAGCGCTGCTGTCGGAGGACGATCTCATCGACCGCCTGCTGCTCGAGCCTCTGAATTTGCTCATCGACGGCGGTCGTGAGAGGAAGATCATCATCTTTGACGCCCTCGACGAGGCCGTTACCAATCAGACGCACTTGCTTGACGTCATGCTCCGCATCACGGAGGGACTGCCGGGCTGGATCCGGGTGTTTTTCACTTCGCGGCCAGAAGCCGTGATCTCCGAGGCACTGCAGCAGTACCGCTCCATCCGCATAGACGACCACCGCTGCGAGATCGAAGCCGATATACGCGAGTACGTCAGGCTTAGAGTCGACGATGAATCAGTGGCAGAAAAGATCATTGCCCGCAGCGATGGCTCCTTCATCTGCGCCCGTGAGATGATCAAGCTCCTGTCGCAGACCCGCTTTGACCCGGATCGGCTGCCCTCCGGACTTGGCGGCGCGTACTACACCAATTTTCGGCGAGTGTTTCCCACAGTTGGTGACTATTCCGACCGTTATAAACCCTTGTTCGAACTGCTTCTGGTGGCAAGGAGACAACTTACCGAGGCGGAGGTCTGCTCCGTTCTGGGCCTGGAGCCGGAAGCGCTGAAGATGCAGCTGCGAAAGGTCCGATCCTATGTCTATGAGATGCAGGAGGGCAGCCAGACCGTGCTGCAGGTGTTCCACAAATCCTTTCTGGAATGGATGACCTCCGAAGGGGCTGGCGCGTACCGGGTCTTTTCTGCTAACGGCGACCGCCGCTTCGCGGCAAATCTGGTTCGCTGCGCCAGGGAAGAACCGCCCCTGTCAGAATACGCGGTGCTGTACGGTCCGTCCCATTTCGATCCGGACGCCTGGGATGAAATGCCTGCCGAGACCAAGCGCAGGCTTCTTGACAAACTCCTGGAGGGCGCCCGCCTATACGGCAGGCTGGATCTTGAAAAAAGCTTCCTCATACGCTTCGAGGACGAGATCGGCAAAGACTGCGGATACTATATGCATCTTCTTGACTATTACAAAAAGACCTCCGGCAGCGAACTCGCCCCTGCCGCGGCAGAGGCTCTGGGTTTCCTGGAAAAAAATGATGTCACCGAAAAGGAGGCTTTTGACTTGACCTGTCAGGCGGCGTATTCGTATTTTTACGCAGGACAGGCGGGAGAATCATTCGGTCTGATCACAGCCGAGCGAAAAAAACACGGGAAGGACTTCTGGAAGGTGGGCGTGAACGAAGCGAATTATTGGCATGTGGTTGCTTTGACGGCACATGACCTGGACAACAATCGGGAGGTCGTCAAGGCGGCGGACAACGATGTCAAACAGTACCGCAAAGAGAAAAAGTATTACGATCTCATCGTGTCGATGGTCAATCTTTTTGATGGGTATATGGCCCTGGGCAGACTGGAGCAGGCTGACAAGATTTCGTCGGAGATGTTCCGTCTGATGGAGAACCGATACTACATCCATGCCGACGATATCGCCAAGCTCTGTTATGCCAATCTGCTGCAAACTGAGGGCAGAATCATGGAATCCCTGAAGTACTATGAAGAGGGATTGAAGATCGCCTCGCAAATCCATGACTGGGACTACCTGTACGGCTCCGTCTGGAGGGAACTGGCCGTGGCCCGCTTCGGGGACCGGGCAAGCCTGACAGCACTGGAAAACCTGAGTTTGCGCGCCAGGAAGGGAGCTTACCGGTATCTGGCCTCCCTGGCGGATTGCTTCCAGATATTGGGCGCCTGGCTGCTGCACGACGCCGACCGACTCCGGGATGAGACGATCTATGCACGTGTGCGTGAAGCCGGGTTCCCGGGACACATGCTGCAGGCATACTGCTGCCGCGTCCTTGGGGAGATCGAAAGCTTTGATACCGATATCATGTGTGCCCTCCTGGAGCGATGCGAGGGCGTGAAGGGAGAGCCAGTCGTTATCATGCAAACGGTAAAACGGTTCTGCAAAGATATGGATCCCGAGCATCTGAAGCAGGCCGAAGACTGGTGTAAGACCTATGTTTCCGGTATTACTGCCTACCGGGAGCGCTTCGATCGCGACCTGGTGGAAGGCCTGCCGAAAGAACCCGTTCTGGCAAACTGCTTCTGCGGTTCCTGTCAGTCCGTGTGCTGCTACGACGGCGTTTATCTGACGCCGGAGGAGGAACGGCGTATCACCGAATTCGTAGAGGCCCACCCGGAACACTTCGAATGGCTCAAGCGGCCGTTTATTGTAGACGGAGACTGGCCAGGCATGCGAAGCCGCCGTAAGACAGAAAAGACCGAAGCACATGATTATGACGCATCCTTCCCCGCGCACTTTACCAAAACCAAGTGCGTCTTTGAACTGCCGTCGGGGCAATGCGGTCTGCAGCGGGCAGCTACGGACCTGCAGATGCACCCCTGGCATGTCAAGCCGATGGCCTGCTGGTCTTTTCCGATCCGAAAAGTGGAAGGAGAGAGGATACAGCCTCCTATCACGGACCTGGACGAGGATCCGGATTACATAAACGAGAGCTATCCGGGCTACGTCTCTTACCTGCCCTGTGTCAAACATGGCCGGCAGGACGGCGTGTCTTGGACGGTCAAGTACCGCAACGAAATCGAGTACATCCGCTGCTTGGGAAGGGATTTTAAATAAATAGCGCCGCGAGCGGGAAGCGTATGACCCCCTCACTCAAATTGAGCGAAGCGGATCTGCCCGTGCCGCAGGCGCGGCCACCAGAAAAGGGGAAACCCTGTTCGGATTTCCCCCTTTTCTTGCGCGCCGGAGAAATCCAAATCCGAACCAAGTCGCAAGTCCGCATGGGGTGAGCGCGAGAGGGGAGGGTATGACCCTCTCGCCAAAATTGAGCGAAGCGGATCTGCCAGCGCCGCAGGCGCGGCACCAAAAAGGCGAGAATCCTTTTCGGATTCTCGCCTTTTTGGTGCGGGTAACAGGATTTGAACCTGCACGGTTGCCCACTGGAACCTAAATCCAGCGTGTCTGCCAATTCCACCATACCCGCGTATGAAAAAAACCCATTGCATAAGCAACAGGTTTTGTTGGAGCGGGCAACGAGGCTCGAACTCGCTACCTCCACCTTGGCAAGGTGGCGCTCTACCGGATGAGCTATGCCCGCATCAGCAAGGGATATAATACCACAAATCGTTGGATTGTCAAGAAGTTTTTTCCTCCTCCCTGGTCGCTGTTTTCCTCTGCGCGTCCGCCGGGCAGAACACGAAGAAAAAAAGCTTGTTTCCGTGGCGATCCGGTGGTATGCTTGCAGATAACGGAAGCTCTGTGAAAGAAGGTATGTTGTATGAAGATCCTGGTTCTTGGCGGCGGCATCAGTACGGAAAGGCAGGTGTCCCTGGTCAGCGCCGTATCCGTGTGCAAAGCCCTGCGCTCCCTGGGTCATCAGGCGGTTTTTGTCGACCTGTTTCTCGGGCTGGAGGACTGGGAAGGTCCTCTGGAGCGGGTGTTCGACAGCGAGGATGGCCGCTGCGGACAGGTGAGCATTTCGAAAGACGCGCCGGATCTGAAGCAGGTCCGTGCTTCCCGGAAGGATCAGAGCCCCAGCCGGATCGGGAAAAACGTGCTGGAGCTATGCAAACTGGCGGACTGCGTGTTCCTGGGGCTTCACGGCGCAGACGGAGAGGACGGCAAGATCCAGGCTGCCCTGGATTTGCTGGGCGTGGCCTACACCGGCTCGTCCCCCCTCGGAAGCGCCATGGCCATGGACAAGGCTGTGGCCAAGCGGATCATGGAGAGCTGCGGCGTGCTGACGCCGGCATGGCGGGAGCTGCGCTATACCCGGGAGGATATCCCGCGCTTGGCACAGGAACTGCCCTGCCCCTGCGCCGTCAAGGTAGTGGACGGCGGATCTTCCATCGGCGTGACCCTGCCGGATACCCGGGAGGAGCTGAGCCGGGCGCTGGAGGAGCTGCTTCCCTTTGACAGCCGGGTGGTGGTGGAGCGAAAGATCCGCGGCCGGGAGCTCACGGTGCCGATCCTGGACGGAAAAGCCCTGAGCCCCATCGAGATCGTGCCGCCCGAGGGCCATGATTTCGATTATGTCTCCAAATATCAGAGCGGGGACGAGGGTGCCCGGGAGCTCTGCCCGGCGCCCATCACCGAGGCGGAGCGGCAGCTGGTGTCGGAGGCGGCCCTGCGCATCCACCAGGCTCTGGGACTGGCGGTCTACTCCCGTACGGATTTTATCCTGGACGAGGATGGAAAAGCCTGGTGTCTGGAGGTCAACACCCTGCCCGGCATGACCCCCAACAGCCTGATTCCAAAATCCGCGGCCCTGGCCGGGCTGAGCTATCCGGAGCTCTGCGAAAAAATCGTGCTGCTGAGCATGCAGTCCAGGGCAAAAGAGCGCGCTTGTTAACAGATTCTTGATGTTTTGCGCCCGGCTTGTGGTAGAATAAAGCATCAGAAATCTTGTTTGCTGCAGGTGAAGCCCATGAGAGAAAAATTGCTGCGTTTCATGTACGGACGCAACGGAAACGACGCACTGAACCGCTTCCTGATCATACTGGGGCTGGTGCTGATGCTCCTGTCTATGTTTTTGCCCTCAGGCGTGGGAAAGTTCTTTTCTCTGCCGTTTCTCGCGGTCCTCGGCTATGCCTATTTCCGGATGTTTTCCCGCAATCTGTATAAGCGCCAGGCGGAGAACGCCTGGTATTGGAAAAAACGTACGGCCTTTTGCTCCTCTTTTCGCCTGCTGAAGGAACGCTGGCTGCAGCGGAAGGACTATCGCTTTTTCAGCTGTCCCTCCTGCCGGACGACCCTGCGGGTGCCCCGGGGGAGAGGAAAGATCAAAATCGTCTGCCGCAAGTGCGGCACCTCCTTCGTGAGGAATAGCTGAAATGTTCGGATATCTGGCCGCGGACCCTGCCCGACTGAGCCCGGAGGAGCTGGCTCGGTACAAGGCCTGCTACTGCGGGCTCTGCCGCTGCCTGCAGGAACGTCACGGGACTCTGTCCCGGCTGACGCTGAATTACGACATGACCTTTCTGGTGCTGCTGCTCCAGTCTCTATATGAGCCGGAAGAGCAGGGGGGAGAGGGAAACTGCCTGATCCACCCCTTCGCCTCCCGCGCCTGGCAGCGCAGCGAGATCACGGCCTACGCCGCTGATCTGAACCTGGCCCTGGCGTATCTGAAGCGGCTGGACGACTGGGAGGACGACGGAAGCCTCCTGGCTTTGAGTCAGGCAAAGGCCCTGCGCGGCGCTTATGAGCGCGTTTGCGCCGATTACCCCCGGCAGTGCGCGGCCATGAGAAAGGGTCTTGAGGCCTTGGGAAGACTGGAACGGGAGAAGATTGAGGATCCGGACGCGGCGGCGGCCTGCTTCGGCTCCCTGCTGAGCGAGCTCTTCGTCTGGAGGGAGGATCGCTGGAGCGGCACGCTGCGCGGGATGGGAGACGCGCTGGGCCGGGCGCTCTATGTGATGGACGCCTGCATGGACCTGCCGGCGGACACGGTCCGGAACCGCTACAATCCCTTCCGCCGCTTTTACGGTCTGCCGGACAATGAACAGCGCTTCCGCGCGATCCTGCAGATGCTGATGGGAGACTGCGTCCGCGCCTTTGACCGGCTGCCGCTTGTACAGGACGCGAGTCTTTTGAAAAATATCCTGTGTCTTGGTCTTTGGACGCAGTTTGACCGCAGGTTTTAAAGAAGGAAGAGAAGGATGACTAAGGATCCGTACCAAGTCCTGGGCGTCTCCCCGGACGCCAGCGACGAGGAGATCAAAAAAGCCTACCGGGATCTCACAAAAAAATACCATCCGGATCTGAACCCCGGTGACCAGACCGCTGCGGACAAGATGCACGAGGTCAACGCGGCCTATGACGCCATCAAGAACGGCACAGCCCGGGCTTCGTACGGAGACGGCGCCGCGGCGGAGACGGCATACGGCCCTTACGGCTGGGCCAGCTACAGCGGCTTCAATCCCTACACCTGGTATCAGCAGCAGGAGCGCCGCCAGACCGAGCGCAGCGAATACACCGCTGCACGCAATTATATCCGCAACCGCATGTATAAAGAAGCGCTGACGGCCTTGAGCGGGGTCCCTGCGGAGGAGCGGGACGGCCGCTGGTATTACCTCAGCGGCGTGGCAAAGATGTATCAGGGCAACAAGATCGCCGCGCTGGAAGACGCCAGAAAGGCCGTGGCTCTGGACCCGGAATGCGAAGAGTATCAGAATCTGCTGCGTCAACTGGAAGGCGGCGGAGATTTTTACAACGACTATTCCACAAACTATCAGAGCGGCATCCGGCTGGACAGAATGTGTATGGCGCTGTGCCTGTCCCAGTTTTGCCTGGGCCCGCTGTGCGGCTATCGGGTGTTCTGCTGCTGACAGGAATTTTAACTGAAAAGAAAACAGCGGAGCTGCCTGCTCCGCTGTTTTGAAACTATTCTGAAAAAGCTTTTCGGATCTGGCGCTCGGCTTCTTCGTTCAGCTCCGCGAAATCCATGTGCGGGCGATAAACGGCCTCCATCTCATCGTGGAAGGCTTTTGCCTGCCGCAGCGCCTGAACGGCCTGCTGCAGGAAAAGCTCCGCCTCTTCCGAGGGCTGACGCCGCACGCGGAGAGCCAGCTTTACTTCCGGCAGCAGCAGCCACTCCGGCTCGGCGGGGTCCAGCGGCCAGGGGCAGCGCAGCGTGTCCCAGCCTCTGGCGGCTACGGCTTCGGCCGCCCTGCGCAGCGCCGCGGGAGAAGCGGGGAGGATCTGGTATTCCTCGGGAAGGGGAAGCTGCAGAAGCCCCTTGCAGCTGACGGCGCTGAGAAAACAGCGGCGGATCTCCGGGCTCCTGTCCCGCCGGGGCATGGCCTCCAGCGCCTCGCCGAGGTCGGAAGGCGGCGTCATTGCTTCCCAGCCCGCAGCGGCGGAGTCGGCCAGCGCCTGATAAGCTTCCTTGTATTGCCGGCGGTTCTCCTCCTGCAGGCTCAGGAGCGCTTCCTTTTCCGCAGAAGAAAAGGGCCGTGTCATGGCTCGACCCAGGTCCAGATAGTCCCCGGTGACGCCGAAGAGCCCCGGCTCCAGGGCGTGGGGCGCGGTCCCGTCTGCCCAGGCCAGACCCAGGTCGGGGAGGAACAGCCCGTCGAGAGAGTCCGGGTCTCCGGAGCACAGGACCCGCCGGACAGAAAGATCCCGCTGCTCCGCCGCGGCGGCGATCCTGCGCAGCAGGGTGGATTTGCCCGTGCCGGGGCCGCCTTTGAGAATGTGCAGAAAGGCGCCTGCCTTGCCCGGAAAGCCGCCGTAAAGGGAATAGAATCCGTTTTTGCTGTTTGCCCCAAGAAAAAAGCTGTTCATAGTCCAGCCCCCTTTCCGCATAGTGTATGCGCCGGGGGCGGATGCTATGTCTTCCCGTGAAGGAGGAGAGGATCCATGGCCCGATTCTTGCTTTTCGATTTTGACGGTACGCTCTACGATACCGTGGAGGGGATCACCAAATGCGTCCGCCACGCCCTGCGCAAACGGGGGATGGACGCGGAGCTCTCGGAGCTTCGCTGCTTCGCCGGCCCGCCGCTGGACGAGATGTTTTGCGAAAAGTTCGGCTTTTCCCAGGCGGAGGCGGAGCAGGCGGTCCGGGATTTCCGGGAGCGTTACGTGCCCATCGGCCTCTACGAGAGCAGGCCTTTTCCCGGCCTGAGAGAGCTGCTGCTGGAGCTGCGCGCCGCCGGGAAAACCCTGGGCGTCACCACCTCCAAGCCCCAGGTGCTGGCGGAGGAGCTGCTGCGGCGGGAGGGCCTTTTCGAGCTCTTCGACGTGATCTGCGGCGCCGCCGACGAGGGAGAGGGGAACGCCAAGTGGCAGGTCCTTCGCCGGGCCATGGACGCCCTCGGCGCCCGGGAAGAGGACTGCGTTCTGGTGGGTGACACGAAGTACGACGTGGCAGGCGCCCGACGCTGCGGCATTCCCTGCATCGGCGTGGGCTACGGCTACGCCGCTCCGGGAGAGCTGGAGGCCGCCGGCGCGGCGGCTGTCGCGGAGGATCTGGCTGCCCTGCGGGAGCTGCTTCTAAAATGAAACAGAGAGCTCTACGTTGAGCTCTCTGTTATTCTATGGGTATGGTGAGGATCTCCAGCCCCTGCTGCCGGGCGTAGAGGATGGTGCTGCGGGTCCCGCCGGCCTCACCGTTGTAGCAGGCCAGGAGCAGGGAGGAGCGGTTCACCATGTAGCGGTTGCGGGCCATCATGCAGCCGGGATTGTACTTTTCCTGCAGCACCGTTACGCTGTCGCAGCGGTCCAGCAGCCAGCGGTAGCGCTGCCGCTGTTCGGCTCCCCAGTGCTCCGCCTGACCCCGGAAGGGGACCGCCGCCTCCAGGCTCACGTCGGCGTGGACCTCCCGCAGCATCAGCACGCTCTCGGCGAAGTACAGGTCGCAGCCCTCGGCCATGCCGCAGAGAAAGTGCCGGTAGCCCCGTTCATAGAGCTTCACCAGGGCCTGGACGATATCCATTTTCAGATCCAGACAGCGCAGATCCTCCTCCCGATAGCCCCAGGGGAGCTTGGAGGGACGGTGCCCGGTAAAGCAGCAGGTCACAAGGGTGTCCATGAAACGCCTCCTCTTGCATGTCCGCTTTATTGTAACGGATAAATAGGGTCTTGTCAAAGGAAAGCTGATGTGCTATACTCGAATCGTCTTCAGGGCAGGGTGAAATCCCCGACCGGCGGTATAGTCCGCGAGCCTTCGGGCTGATCCGGTGCGACTCCGGAACCGACAGTATAGTCTGGATGGAAGAAGACGGGAGATTCCGCGTGCGTTCTCCTCTCTTTTGCTGCGCCTGAAGTCATCATGACTTCAGGTTTTTTGTTTTGCATGAAAAAGAGAGCGGCCGGCAAGCCCTTCCGGCCGCGCCGGCAGACCCGACGGAGAATGCTTTGCGGATCAAGAGGAGGAAAAAATGAAAATTGCAAACCTGAAACATCTGATCGCCCTGCTGCTGGCTCTGCTGCTGATGTTCTCCATGCTGCCCGCGGCCTTTGCCGAAGGCGGCGCCGCTCCCGCGGAGGAGACTGCCGGGGAGGCAGCCCAGGCGGAGGAAGCCGCTCCTGAGAAGGAGGCGGAGCCCACCAGGATGCAGAAACTCCTGAAATCCGCAAAGGAAAACGGCGGCTTCCTGCTGGTGTGCCTGCTCGTCTTCGCGGGCCTGTTCCTGCTGGCCTGGCTCTTTGAGCGCCTGCTGGTGAAGGACAGAAAGAGCTTTTCCGACACCCACTACATCTCCTATACCGCCATCTTTTCCACCATGGCGGCGGTGCTGATGCTGCTGGAGTTCCCGCTGCCCTTTGCCCCCGCCTTCTATAAGCTGGACCTGAGCGAGCTGCCCGTCATGATCTGCACCTTTTACCTGGGACCGGTGGCCGGCGTGGTGTCGGAATTTGTGAAGGTTTTCCTGAAGCTTTTGCTGAAGGGCACCAGCACCGCCTTCGTGGGCGACTTTGCCAACTTCGCCGTGGGCTGCACCTTCGTGCTGCCGGCCAGCGTGATCTACCACGCCAGGCCCAGCAAGAAAACCGCCCTGATCGGCATGATCGCCGGCACGGTGGTGATGACCGTCTTCGGCAGCGCCTTCAACGCCCTGTACCTGATCCCCAAGTTCGCTCAGCTCTTCCACATGGAGCTGGAGAAGATCGTGGGCATGGGCACCAGTGTCAACAGCCATATCACCAGCGTCTACACCCTGGTGCTCTATGCCGTGGTGCCCTTCAACCTGCTCAAGGGCGCGGTGGTGTCTCTGCTGACCTTCCTGCTGTATAAGCGCATCTCGCCCCTCATGCACAAGGGCGACGACAGAAAGCGCAGCAGAAAGCAGGAGCCCGGTTCGGCCAAAACCTGATCCCGCCTGTTCACTCGACTCTCCCCGCAAAGAGGCTTGCTTTTTTGCGGGGAGATGGCTAAAATGGGACAAAAGGGAGGGATCGGCATGATCATCACCATCGGAAGACAGCACGGCAGCAACGGCTATCTGATCGCCAAGGGCGTGGCGGAGGAGCTGGGCTATTACTGCCTGGGCAAGGAGATCGTGGACCGGGCGGCGGAGGATTCCAACTTCAACCGGGCGGTCCTGGCCTCCTATGACGAAAAACGCGTCTCTCCGTATTTTTCCGACGCGCCCCACTACCTGGGCATGGGCGAGGGCTTCCGCCTCAGCACCCAGATCGCCGCGGCGCAGTTTGAAGCGATCCGCAATCTGGCCAAAGAGGGGAACGCCGTTTTCGTGGGCCGCTGCGCGGACTATGTGCTGCGCCAGCGGGAGGATCTGCTGCGGGTGTTCATCATGGCGCCGCTGGATGTACGCATCCGCACCCTGATGGAGCGCAGGGACCTGACGGAGGAACAAGCCAGAAAGCTGGTCAAGCAGGTGGACAAGGACCGCTCCGGCTATTACAAGTATTACACCGATCAGTCCTGGGGCGACCTGAACAACTACGACCTGTGCGTCAACAGCGCCCTCACCGGCGTGGAGGGGGCCGTCAAGGCCATCGTGCTTGTGGCGCGCGGCCTGGAAAAGGCCGGAGCTGATTGAACAGCAAATAGGATTCTTTCAATGGCATGGTCTTCCGGATCATGCCATTCCCAATAAGAAGCGAAAAGAGGCGGCGCTATGGACATAAGGAGACAAAAAAGGAATACCTGGCTGTTTTTTGGCTTCCTGCTGCTGGGCGGAGTCGCAAATCTCCTGACCAAGACGCGGATCTCCATTGTCGACACCTTCATGTTCAGCCTGAACTTCATGCTCTATATCGGGATGCTGCTCTTCTGGATGCAGTCCGTGCGATCCCGGCTCCTGCCCACCAGGGCGCGGAGCTATATCGTCGCCTCGGCGCTCCTGATGATCGTCTATCTTCTGGTCCGGGTCCTGCGCTTTAGGATCCTGACGGGCATCACGGTCAGACGCTTTGTGGATTACGCCTACAATATCCCGATGGTCCTGGTTCCGACGCTGTTTCTCATGACCTGTATCCGCATCAGCCGCGGGGAGAGGGCCGAGGAGAGGGGAAGAGAGCGGCTGCTGCTGATCCCCGCCTGCGCCCTGCTGCTGCTGATCATGAGCAATGACCTGCATCAGCTGTTTTATCACCGGCTCATCCCGCTGGCTGAGTTTCACGGCATCGTCGGCACCTATACCTACGGCCCGCTGTTTTATTTCATGTACGCCTGGATGGTGATGACCCTGCTGGCAGGCTTTGCGATCCTGATCCGGAATGCCTGGCGGCGGAACCTTCGGGGCCTGCTCTGGTTCGGCGGCGTGGTTTTGCTGTGGGCTGCCATGAGCCTTCTCAATCTGCTGGTGTTCACGCGTCTGGACCTTGTCCGCATGTATCACGCGCCGGAGATCCACGTTTTCGCCATGCTGGGCTTCTTTGAAGTCTGTATCCGAAACCGCCTGATCCCGTACAATGAGAACTATACGGGCTTCTTTACGAATCTGGGGCTGCCGGTCCGGATCACGGACGAGGATTTTACGCTGGTCTATGAGACCAACCTGCCGATCCGCGCGTCTGAGGCGCAGCTGGCCGAGGCCGCGGCGGCTCCCGTGTATCTGGACGAGGACACCCGGCTTTCGGGGATGGAGCTCCGCCCGGGCTATGCCTTCTGGACGGAGGACGAGAGCGAGCTGCACCGGGAGGGCCGCCGCCTGGCCGAGGCCAACGAGATCCTGAGCGAGGAGAACGACCTGATCGCCGTGGAGAACGAGCTGAAGGAAAAGAAGGCCCATCTGGACGCCCAAAACCAGGTCTACGACCGGATCGCCGCCGCCCTCTATCCAAAACAGAAACGGATCGAAGCGCTGCTGGAGGGCACGCCGCCGGAGTCGGAGGGCTTTCCCGCCGCCCTGGCCCGCTGCTGCGTACTGAACGCCTATTGCAAACGCAAGAGCAATCTGCTCCTGCTCTCGGAGGAGAGCCTGCCGAAGCCGAACCGGGAGCTGTTCCTGGCGCTGCAGGAATCTGCACGCTTCCTGAAATGCTGCGGGATCGACGCGGCGGCCATGGGAGAGGAGTATTCGGCGCTGCCGCTGGAGACGGTCCACGCGCTTTATGACAGCTTTGAGACCCTGATCGAGGCCTTCCTGCCCTACCTGAAAAGGATGACCGTGTCGCTGCTGCCCGGCGGCGTCCGGCTCGCCATGGAGGCCGGCGAAAATCCCGGTCTTCCGGAGACGGAGCTCCCGGTGGACTGGCGGGAGAGCGACGGCTGCACCTTCCTGACGATCCGTGCGGAAGGAGGCGAAGGTCGATGAAGTCTTATTTCGAAATTGCCGAGACGTCCGGAGCCCTGCTGCTCCTGATGATCGCGCTGTTTTTGCAGATCGTCCAGACGGCGGCGGCCCTGCTCTCCTTCCAGGAGAAGAACAGAGGGCAGATGCTGCGCGCCGCCCTGCATATGCTGCTGGGCTTCCTGATCTTCGTGTTCATGCTGGAGGCGTATGATCTTGTCAATTATCCCGATCCGAAGATCACCAGGTACACGATCCCGCTCATGGGGCTGATCCGGACTGTGCCCTGGGCGGTCTATGCGCTTCTGGAGCTGCTTTCTTCGGGGATCCTGCTCTATCGCTTCCTGGAATACCGGCGGTATCGGACCGGCACGGTGACGCCCGCCGCCATCCGGCAGACCCTGGACCTGCTGCCGGAGGGGATCTGCGTCAGCGGAAAGGACGGCACGGTGCTGCTGACCAATCTGAAAATGGACGCGCTGTGCCGGGAACTGACGGGCGATCGCCTCTCCGACGCCCGCCGATTCTGGGCCGCGCTGGAAACGCGGGGCGAGGATCAGGGCGGCAAGCGCCTGGTCCCCACCGACCGGGGGGAGGTCTGGCTCTTCGACCGGGAAGCCCTTGCCGTGGACGGGCAGCGCTTTGAACGGACCAGCGCCGTCAATGTGACCGAGCGCTACCGCATCACGGAGGAGCTGCGGGAGAAAAACGCCCGCCTGCAGCAAATCCAGCGGCGCATGAAAGAGGCGGCCAAGCTCTCCGGCGAGATGTTTGTGCGACAGGAAGAAGCCGCCGCCCGCAGCGCCCTGCACAACGAGCTGGGCCAGGTGCTGCTGATGGGCCGGCACTATATCGAGCATCCGGAAAGCACGGATCGCGCCATGGTCGCCCTGATGACCCGGCAGATGAACCGCTTCCTTCTGGGCGAGACCAGCCGGCCGTCGGAGGAGGACCCGCTGCGCACGGCGATCAGTCTGGCGGAGAGCATCGGCGTGACGGTGGAGCTGCAGGGCCGCTTTCCGCAGGAGCCCGCCGCCCGCTCCCTCCTGGCCCAGGCGATCCGAGAGTGCGCGGCCAATACCGTCAAGCACGCGGAGGGCGACCGGATCGAGGTCGTCCTGGGAGGGAGCGACACGCGTCAGCCAGAACAAAGAGAAGCGGAGTCGAAGGATCTTTTCCTGACGATCACCAACAACGGCAAGCCCCCCAAGGGCGAGATCGCCGAGAGCGGCGGCCTGCTGAGCCTGCGCCGCAGCGTGGAGACGGCCGGCGGCCGAATGCGCGTCCAAAGCCTGCCACGCTTCAAGCTGGAGCTCACGCTCCTCGCGCGCCCGTAGGGGCGACCTTATCCCATTGTCATTGCGAACCAGTGACCGAGTCACTGGTGTGGCAATCCGTTCCTCTGTCTTCAAATTCCCGACCTCACGGCGCTTGCGGGGGCGCGCCGCGACACCTCCCTCTAAGAGGGAGGCAAGAACGCACTGAAGACGCCGTAGGGGAGGGGCTTGTCCCCTCCCGCCGATCCGCAGCGACGCCGGATCATCCTCTGTAGGGGCTGGCGCCCTCGACAGCCCGTTTGCGGAGCGATCAGGGGATCGCTCCCTACGCGCGCCTACATCCGTTCCCGCCGTAGCGCCGGGCATTGCCCGGCGTCGTATCGCTTGAGGTTCGCCGAGCGATGCTCGGCGCTACGGCGGGGTGAAGATTCTTTGCTCCGCTCATGTTGGCAAAACGTCACGCCCGGAAAACCCCGAACAAAACCATTCTCATCGCTCCCGATTTCCGTCGGGAGCGTAATTTTTATGTTTCCCCCCTCAAAAATGGTACAAATGGGTGATAGGCAGCCCTCATTTCTTTCGATATAATAAGGACGAAATATTAAGGGCGGGGTGGACTATGCCCTTTTCCCGAGAAGAGGCAGAAGCAAGGACGGCTTTTGAAAGGGCGGTGCGTCTGTGTGAATGAAAAGATCCGGGTCGTTGTGGCGGACGACCAGAACATCTCCCGCGGCTTTTTTGAAATGTACGTGCGCGCCTCCAGCCGCTATGAGCTGACGGCGTCGCTGCGCACGGCCCAGGAGGCGGTGGATTATGTGGACGGGCACCGCTTCGAGCTCCTGATCCTGGACGTGATGATGCAGGAGGGGATCGACGGCTTGAGCGCCGCGGGGATCATCAAGAAAAAGCACCCGGAGGTCAAGATCATCCTGACCACCTCCACCTCGGAGACCAGCTGGGAGGAAAAGGCCCGGGCCCTGGGGGTGGAGAGCTTCTGGTACAAGGAGTACGACGACCACAGCCTCATTGAGATCATGGACCGCACCGTGGGCGGCGAATCGGTCTATCCGGCGGAGCAGCCCCGGGTGAACTTCGGCAAGAGCAGCCGCGGGGAGCTGACGGAGCGGGAGCTGGACGTGCTGCGGGAGCTGACGGCCAGCCTCACCAACGAGGAGATCGCCGAGAAGCTCCACATCTCCGTCAACACGGTGAAGCGCCATCTGCAAAACATCATGGAAAAGACCGGCTTCGCCAGCCGTCTCGATCTGGCGATGAACGCCCGCTTCCTGGGCCTTGTGGTCCACGACAGCGACAGAGTGAAGACAAACGAGAGATGATATACAGAGGAGGGAAGGAGAACGGAAAGAAGAGACTGCGCGTTTACGAAAGAAACGATAAGGAATACAAGGAGGAAAAGTTGATGAAGAGAATCAGACAAACCCTGGCTTTGGCCCTGGCCCTGATCCTGACCCTGAGCCTGGCCCCGATCGTGGCCCAGGCCGATCCGCCTGCCAGCGGCTGCTTCGGCGGAGGATCGCACCGGTGGGGTCTAAATGAAGACACGGCGACCTGTACGACAGCAGGCACCAAGCATTGGTACTGCAGAAGGTGCGGAGAACACTACTATGAAGTCTCTCCGGCAAAAGCTCCGGACAGAGGGCACAACTGGAGCGACTGGGAGCGTGCGGAAGAGGCGGATAATCCTGAAGAGTTTCCGAATTGTACGCGCGGAATTGAAATGTATCGGTATTGCTATAATTGTAGTGCGTTTGAAGAACAGTATTTCCCGGCTCTGGGTCACGATTGGAACGAGGGCGTTTTGATTGAGGACGGCGGCGGTGTGCTGGGCATGAAGACCATGCACTACTACTGCAACCGCTGCGGCGAGACCAAGGACGAAAAGATCTCCCCGATCGATGATCTGTTCCAGCAGCTGCGCATCCCGCAGCCGCCGAAGGAACCCGTGCTGGTCGTGACGCGCCAGCCCGAGGACGGCGTCATCACCCGCGACAGCGGCGAGACCCACACCATGACCGTTGCGGTGGAGGGCGGCGAGGAGCCCTATACCTACGAGTGGCACCGGGTGGACAAGACCGAGGACAAGGAAAGCCAGATGACGGAGTATGTGTCGAGCCATGCCGACGAGAAGCTTGCGGAACTGATCGCGGCCTATCAAGAGGAGCGACAGCAGGCGCTGGGCCTTGCGGGAAAGCTCACCGGCCGCGGCGAAATGGCCGCGAAAGAGCCCGCCGGCACCACCGAGCAGCTTGATCCCAGTAAGTATTTTGATCCGCACGATCACAACCTGGGTAAGAGCGACGAGCCCAGCTTTACAGCGGACCGCGGGGACAGCGAGTATTACTGCATCATCCGCGACAACGCCGGCAACTGGACCGTCACCGACAGCGCGGAGCTTCGCTATCGCCTGCGCATTGTGGAAGAGCCCCAGAACCTGGACGGCAAGGAGGGCGGCGAGTTCACCATCCGTGTAGCGGACGGCGTCAAGCCCTATTCCTACCAGTGGTGGGTGGACGACAACTGGGGAGATGGGCAGCCCTGGAAGATCGAAGGCGCCAACTCTCCCGTGCTCCCGCTGGAGGAAAGGCTGTCCGGCAGGATGATCTACTGTGAAGTCACGGACCAGGCGGGCGATTCGGTACGGTCCCGCAGGGTTTACGCCTATGCCGGGGAAGGATTCGCGCTGCTGGACTGCACGTCGGCCACCGAGATCGGACCCGGTGAGACCCTGCTCCTGGAGGTCCGCCTCCAGGGCGGCGAGGCCCCTTATTCGGCGAGCTGGACCAAGGACGACGTGCCTGTGGAAGAGCAGACCAGCGACGCAGCCGAAGGCCGCGTCTTCACCCTGGAGATCTCCGGCCCCGGCTGGTATTGCTGCACCGGCCGTGACGGCACGGGAGCGGAGATCCCGGTCTACATCCACGTGGAGGGAAAACAACTGAATATCCTCCGCCAGCCCCAGGGCGGCGATCTGGACGAAAGCGGCGTTTTCGTCACGGACATGGAGATGGAAAACGGCGAGGCGCCCTTTACCTATACCGTCCGCGCCTACGGCGTGAAGGAGAAGGTCTATACAGGCCAGGGAAAAACGCCCAGCTTTGAGATCACGGAGCCCGGCTCCTATTGGGTCTATGCAGAGGATTCGAAGGGCCAGTGGGCGGAGTCGGATTATTTCACCGTCACCGATGGGGCTATGCGCGTAGTATGGACCTCCGGACCCTATACGCAAGTTTACCCCTATGAAAACTGCATCCTTGTCGTGGATGTCGAAGGAGGGAAACCGCCTTACTCTTACAGATGGATCTGGGACGGTCCTCTCACCGACCAGCAGGAGAGATGGGACGATCAGGAAGAAAACTATCTCATTGTGGACAAGCCCGGCTGGTATTTCTGCTATGTGACGGACGCGGACGATCATACGCTGAACGTCCCGGGCATCCGTATAAACTATGAGGGCGATGAACCGTTCATCATCGATCAGCCCGTGACCACCGTTACCAAATATGACGGACCTGCTCCCGTGCTGCACTGCCGCGCTGTTTCCGGAACCGGAGACAACAAAGGGCTGCAGTATGTTTGGAAGGTCAAAACCGATACCGGATGGACAAAAGTCGGCGACTCGCCGGACTATAAGGTGCCGAATACGGGATTGGGCAAAAGCTACGTCTGTATCGTGACCGACAGCTATACCGGCAAGAGTTCCACCAGCGACGAGGTGATGGCCTACGATGAGCTGGCCTGCGCAGAGACGGAAACGGTCAACGGCGGCAGACTCTCCAGATGGCTTTTTGTCGCCGGCGTGGGACCCTATAAGGTCACCGTCAGCTGCTATGATCCCAATGCCAAAAAGAACGAGGATGTTTACAAGGTAGTGAAAACCTACACGGTGGACTCCCTGGGCTGGCTGGAGTATCCCCACTCGGCCAGCACAACCTGCGCCTATACCATGGAGATCCGCGACTCCCTGTATAACACAGTCTCGGAGATGGCCCCGGTAAAGGGCCGATAACACGGACGGAAGAAAGGAGAATCAACATGAAGAAATTGCTTGCTTTGCTGCTTGCTCTCGCGCTGATCCTCACTCTTTCCGCCTGCGGAGAGACGGAGACCGCGCCCGCACAGCCGGAACAGCCGACGCAGACCGAGCAGCCCGAACAGCCCACCCAGCCCGAGCAGACCGAGGATCCCGCGCCGGAGGCGACGCCGCATCCGATGCCGGATATCCCGGAACCGCCTGCCGCTCCCACGCCGGAGGAGGCCCTTGCGGGCTCCTGGTACGGCACCCTGCAGGTGGTGAGCTTCTGCCTGGACCTGCACGAGGACGGCAGCTATGAGCTCAGCGTCGCCAACTCCGCGAAGGACAGCGTCCGGGGCAGCTGGGTCCTGAACGACGGCTTCATCTGGCTGGACGGGGACGAAAGCGCGCCTCTGTCCGTGCGGGGCGAGACCCTGTACTGGCCGCTGACCGAGGTGGTCTTCACCCGGGAGCAGCCGGCGGACCTCTATGCGCCCGCCGCCCTGCGGGGCGACACGGCCGTCGGCGAGATGGACGGCTACTGGATCTGCAGCTTTGTGGACATGAACGGTCAGATCTGGCCCGCCGAGCTCTTCGGCGAGAACACCGACCTGTACATTGAGGGACAGCGCGCCGCTCTCGGCGGCGACCTGTTCGGCGACGTGCTGGTGGATATGGACTTTTCCGAGGGCGCTCTGGTCCTCTCGGAGGGGGACGACGCGCTGCGCCTGAGCCTGCAGGAGGACGGGATGCTGCGTCTGGTCCTCTCCGACGAGAGCGGCCCGTGCATGACCCTGTTCCTCACGCCCATGGGAACGCTCGCGAACGATACATGATCATTGAATATACAAAAACAGCACCCCGCAAGGGGTGCTGTTTTTATATGCAAGAGAAGGACTTTTCTCCTCTTTTGAGGAGGCGAAGCTGTGACAGCGCAGGGGAGGGGCTTGCCCCTCTCGCCAAATGAGCAACGTCGCTCCCGCAGCGCCGGGCATTGCCCGGCGACCCCGTGGATTTCGCCGACCGATGGTCGGCGCTGCGAGGATATAGATCCTTCGACTCGCCGCGCTCGCGAAGCCATTACAGCGTTCTTTGCCGACCGCAAAACAAAATGCGCAATCCCGCTCTCAGTTAAAGCTGTCGGCGTTGCTGCGGAAGAGCCGATCCACCTGGGCGTGCAGGGCCTGATGCTCCGGCAGCGTAAGCTCCGGATCGTCCCGCAGCAGCTGCAGAGCCGCCTGCTGGGCCCGCTGCAGGATCTTCGCGTCCGCCCC
>CACYLY010000010.1 GCA_902775355.1 Oscillospiraceae bacterium | reverse complement strand
ACCGGCGAGACGCCCGCAAAGGATTCCACCGCGCAGTACGACTATACCTTCAAGGGCTGGAAGGACGAGGACGGAAAGGAATACGGGAAGGATGAATCGCTGCCCGCTGTGAAGGGCGAGGTTACTTATACGGCGGTCTATACCGAGACCCTGCGGCAGTACACGGTCACGTTCCTGGACGAGGGCGGCGCGGTGCTGCTGAGCGGCCTGGTGGACTACGGCCAGGCTCCGAGCTATACCGGCGAGACGCCCACCAAGGAGATGGACGCGGACTATACCTATACCTTCAAGGGCTGGAAGGACGAGGGCGGCTCGGAGTACGCGGCCGACGACCCCCTGCCCGCCGTGGAGGGCGACGCCACGTATACCGCGGTCTATGAGGCCACGCCGCGGATCTACAGCGTCACCGTGAAGGACGACGGCCACGGCTCCGGCGAGGCCACACCCACCGAGGGCCCCAGGGGCACCAGGGTGACGCTGAAGGCTACGCCCAGGAAGGGCTACGAGTTCAAGGAGTGGAAGGTGATCTCCGGCGGCGTGAGCGTCTCGGGCAACAGCTTCGAAATCGGCGGGGAGGACGTGGTCGTCAAGGCGGTGTTCCAGGCTGTGTCCTACAAGGTCACCGATGGCGGCGGCACGATCTGGACCAAGGGCAGCAACAAGAACGTCAGCGTCACCGTCAAGCGCAGCCCCAACGACAGCAGCTGCTTCAGCCACTTCACCGGCGTACAGATCGACGGCAAGGATCTGGCCGCGGGGGACTATGAGGCCAAGGCCGGCAGCACGGTGGTGACCCTCAAGGCCGTGACCCTGGAGAAGCTCAGCAGCGGCAGGCACACGATCACCCTGGTCTTCGACGACGGCAGCGTGAACACCAGGATCATCGTCAAGGTGGGCTCCGGCAGCGGAAACGGCAGCGCCGTCCGCACCGGCGACGTGAGCATGGGGATCTGGTTCGCGCTCCTGGGCGGCTCGATCCTGGGCCTGTGCGGCGTCGCCGCCGCGGCGGTGGTCTGGCGCAGACGGCGCAGCAACGAAGCGAAGTAAAATACGGAAAGAAAGAAAACGGAAGAAGAAGGAAGAACAGACACCGCCGGGCGATGAAATAGCGCCCGGCGGTTTCGCGCAGTAGGGGAGGCGTCGCGGCGCGTCCCTTTCGAGAGCAGGCACCGTGAGGTCGGGGTTGTGACGATCGGCGGGCCGCCGGGGACGTCGGCCTCTACGGAAGCACGAAACAACGGATACGGCGGCGAAAAATACAGAGGGCGTGGATCATCACGCCCCCTGGGATTCAAACGATTTTGTTATTACGGCTCTGTTTCCGCTCCTCACACGCCGATGCCGGCGATGTGGAGGACGATATAAGCCGTGGGGATGGAGAAGAGCAGGCTGTCCGCCCGGTCGAACATGCCGCCGTGGCCGGGGATCAGGTTGGAAAAATCCTTGATGTCGATCATGCGCTTCACCAGGCTCTCCGCCAGGTCGCCGATCTGGCCCATGGAGGAGGCCACGAAGCAGGTGACGAGGCACAGCGGCAGACTCAGCTCCGGGAAAATGGGCAGCAGGTAGATCACCAGGCCCACCGCCAGCGAGGACAGGGCGCCGCATACCGCGCCCTCCCAGGTCTTTTTCGGGCTTACCAGGGGGGCCAGCTTGTGCTTGCCGAAGGCCATGCCGCCGAAGAGCGCAAAGCTGTCGCACACTAAGGTGGCGGCGGTGGCCAGCAGCAGCGCCTGCATCCAGATCTCGCCCACGGAGATCATCATCAGGATGCCGAAGAGGAAGCCCGGATAGGCCAGGCCCGCCACGGTGAAGATGGCGCCCCTGCCGCTGACCTTTTTGTGGAGGATGCCGGAGAACATGGCCAGGTAGATGCCCACCATCATAAAGCCCAAATACAGGATCGGCCCCTGATGGAAGAGGGTCAGCAGGGCCTGGGCGACGATATAGGTGTACATGACCCAGGCGGCGCAGTAGACCTCCAGCTTTTCCACGGCGCGGCTGTATTCATAGCAGCAGAGGATGCCGGCGACGGCAAAGAACAGCACCCGGCTGATCTCATGGGCCAGGATGCAGCTCAGGGTGATGGTCAGAAGAACGATGGCGGACATGACGCGCTGTTTCAAATGGATCCCTCGTTTCCACTATCCTCGGGGACAGGTTCTTGTCGAAAAACAGCATAACACAAAGTTCGCTTTTCAACAAGTCCTTTTCTTCCTCCCGAGGAGGCCCGCGCACAACAAATTGGGGCGGGAGAGGGAAAGAAACACAAATTTTTGTTGTGTATGGGAAAAAACTGTGCTATGATGAAGTGAACGAACATGGACATTCACACAATACTAGATCAACAGGGGGTAACCGTATGTACAGCGAAGGCAAAATCTGGCTTGCTCAGTCCGACAAGAATCTTTTCCTGCTTCCCGCTATGGCCAACCGCCACGGCCTCATCGCCGGCGCCACCGGCACCGGCAAGACCATCACCCTGAAGGTGATGGCGGAGTCCTTCTCAGACATGGGCGTGCCCGTGTTCCTGGCCGACGTGAAGGGCGACCTCAGCGGCATGTGCCGTCCGGGCGTGGAAACGGAGGATATGCAGCGGCGCATCGAGCGCTTCGGCATCGAGGGCTGGGAGTACAAGTCCTATCCCACCCGCTTCTGGGATATCTTCGGCGAGAAGGGCATTCCCGTGCGGGTCACCGTGTCCGAAATGGGCCCGACCCTGCTGGGCCGTCTCCTGAACCTGACCGAGATCCAGACCGGCGTGCTGAACATCGTCTTCCGCGTGGCGGACGAGCACGGCCTGCTGCTGCTGGATCTGAAGGACCTGCGGGCTATGCTGCAGTTCGTGGGCGAAAATCGGGCCGAGTTCACCACCATGTACGGCAACGTCTCCGCCGCCAGCGTGGGCGCCATCCAGCGCGCGCTGCTGGCCTTTGAGGACGAGGGCGGCGAGCAGTTCTTCGGCGAGCCGGAGCTGGACATCCGGGACTGGATGCGCACCGGCCCCTACGGCCGCGGCTACATCAACATCCTCTCCTCCCAGCGCCTGATCCAGAGCCCCAAGACCTACGCCACCTTCCTGCTCTGGATGATGACCGAGCTCTTCGAGCGTCTGCCCGAGGTGGGCGATCTGGAGAAGCCCCGCATGATCTTCTTCTTCGACGAGGCCCATCTCCTCTTTACCGACGCGCCCAAGGCCCTGGTGCAGAAGATCGTCCAGGTGGTGAAGCTCATCCGCTCCAAGGGCGTGGGCATCTACTTCATCAGCCAGAGCCCGTCGGACATTCCCAACGACGTGCTGGCCCAGCTGTCCAACAAGGTGCAGCACGCGCTGCGGGCCTACACCCCCTCCGAGCAGAAGTCCATCCGGGCCGCCGCCAAGGCCTTCCGCGCCAATCCCGCCTTCGACACCGAGACCGCTCTCACCGAGCTGGGTGTGGGCGAGGCGCTGGTCAGCTTCCTGGATGAGCAGGGCATTCCCAGCATCGTGGAGCGCGCCAAGATCCTGCCGCCTCAGAGCATGATGGGCATTGCAGACGAGGGCGCCGTGAGAAGCGTCATCGTCAGCGACGAGTTCGATCTCAAGTACCGGGAGGATCAGGACCGGGAGTCCGCCTTTGAAGTATTGCAGGCTGCTACCGCCGAGCTGGAGGAGCAGCGCCGGAGAGAGGCCGAGGAGGCCGAGGCCGAGAAGCAGCGCCAGAAAGAGGAGGCCGAGGCTGAAAAGCAGCGGCAGAGAGAAGAGGCCGCCGCCCAGAAGGCCGCCGAAAAGGAAGCCGCCGCCGCCCAGAGAGAGGCGGAGCGGGAAGCCGCCGCTGCCAAGAAGGCCGCCGAGAAGGAAGCCCTGGCCGCCCAGAGAGCGGCGGAGAGAGAGGCTGCCGCCAAGAAGAAGGTGGCCCAGAAGGCCGCCACCAGCGCCGCCTCCAGTGTGATGGGCGCCGTGAGCCACAATATCGTCAACTCCGTCACCGGCGGCAAGACCACCAGCGCCGCCACCATTGCCAAGCGGGCCGCCACCAACGCCCTCAGCTCTGTGCTGCGCTCCGGTTCCAGCTCCATCCTCCGCGGCCTCTTCGGCAACAAGAAGTAAAGCCGGATAGTTCGCTATAAGTTATTGAAAGAAAACAGAGAAGACCGCCTGCGGAGCAGGCGGTCTTCTCTGTGATTCGTAAAGGGGATCGGCGGCGCTCAGGCCGGCTCATAGCTGCGGCTGAGTTCCTTCCCCTCGGCGTCGAACTCCACGTTCTCCATCAGCGCCGGGTCCACCCGGCTGCGCTTTTTGACGACCATACCCTGGCCCTGGTTGTTGAAGACCCAGATCTTGAAGCCGGGGAACTGGGGATCGTCTTTGTTGAAGGCGCCGCTGACGTTGAGACGGCAGAACCTGGCCCGGCCCTCCGGCGTGTCCAGCAGGTCGCCGGGGCCGTTGTAGAACAGCTCGTCCTTCAGCGCGCGCTTTTTGAATTCTTCCCACTCCTCGTCGGGGACCTTGTCCACTTCCCGGGGATCGATCATGGCGATGCCTCCTTGTCGACTGATGAAAACAGCATACCACAGTCCGGGAAATCCCGCAAGGGCCAGGCGGAGACTTCCGGAGCGAAGAGAGGATTCTCTCTTTTCTTTTTCCCCGGAATGTGGTATGATAAATAAAACAATTATGGGAGCCTGTCATGTTTGAGCAACTGAGATCCATCGCCCGTCAATATGAAGAGCTGCGGCAGCGGCTGGAGCTGCCCGAGACCTATTCCGACCCGGCGCTGTATGCCAAGGTGGAGCGGGAGAGCCGGGAGCTGCAGCCGGTGGCGGAGGCTTACGCCGCCTATACCCGCGCCTGCGCCGATATGGACGCGGCCCTGGAGCTCCAGGCTGACCCGGAGATGCGGGAGCTGGCCCAGGAGGAGTACCAGCTGGCCCGGGACGAGAAGGAGCGGCTGGAGCGGGAGATCCGGATCCTACTGCTGCCCAAAGGCCCCAACGACGGCAAGAACGTGATCATGGAGATCCGCGGCGGCGTGGGCGGGGAAGAGGGCATGCTCTTCGCGGCGGACCTCTACCGCATGTATACCCTCTACGCCGAGTCCCGGGGCTGGAAGATCGACGTGGCCAACCTTAGCGAGACGGAGCTGGGCGGCATCAAGGAGATCAGCTTTGTGGTGGAGGGGGCCGGCGCCTGGTCCCGCCTCAAATTCGAGGCCGGCGGCCACCGGGTCCAGCGGGTGCCGGTGACGGAGTCCGGCGGGCGGATCCACACCTCCGCGGCCACCGTGGCGGTGCTGCCGGAGATCGAGGATGTGGACTTCAAGCTGGACCTGAACGACCTGAAGATTGACACCTATCGCTCCTCCGGCGCCGGCGGCCAGCACGTGAACAAGACCGAGAGCGCCATCCGCATCACCCACCTGCCCACCGGCGTGGTGGTGGAGTGCCAGGACGAGCGCAGCCAGTACAAAAACAAGGACCGGGCCATGCAGATCCTCCGCTCCAAGCTCTACGAGATGGAGCAGGCCAGGCAGAACGCCGCCGTGGCCGCCGAGCGGAAGAGCCAGATCGGCTCCGGGGACCGGAGCGAGCGGGTGCGGACCTATAACTTCCCCCAGAACCGGGTGACGGATCACCGACTCTCCGGGGACAGCAAGAATTTCAATATCGACCGGATCATGAACGGCGAGCTGGACGAGCTGATCGACGCGCTGGTCACTGCGGATCAGGCGGCGAAGCTGGCGGGCAATTCGGAAGCATGAAAACGAAGATCATCACAAAAGTCGAAGAACTGCCGGAGGCGGCCGCGCTGCTGCAGGCGGGAGGATTGGTTGCCGTGCCCACGGAGACGGTTTACGGTCTTGCGGGCAGCGGACTGGACCCCGCTGCGGTGGAGGCTGTCTACGAGGTCAAGGGCCGGCCGGCGGTCAAGCCCCTCTCCCTCATGGTGCCGGACGCTGCGGCCATGGAGCGCTACTGCGAGGAGGTCCCGCCCCAGGCGAAGGCCTTGGCGGAACGCTTCTGGCCCGGGCCCCTGACCCTCGTGCTCAAAGCCCGGGACCTGGTGCCGGAGATCGTGCGGGCCGGGGGAGAGACCCTGGGCCTGCGCTGCCCGGACCATCCTTTGACCCTGGCGCTGCTGCGGCTTTCCGGTATCCCCTTCGCCGCGCCCTCCGCCAACCCCAGCGGGGCCGAGAGCCCCAGGACGGCCGCCCGGGTGCTGGATTATTTCGACGGGAAGATCGCCGCGGTGGTGGACGGGGGCCCCTGCGGTCTGGGCCGGGAATCTACCATTCTGGACATGAGCCGGAGGCCCTATCGCATCCTGCGGCAGGGCGCTCTCCCGGAGGAGCAGATCGCCGACGCTCTGGTGGACTGCCTGGAGATCGTAGGCGTCACCGGCGGCAGCGGCAGCGGTAAGACCACGGCGCTGAAGGCCCTGGAAGCCCGTGGTGCCCTGGTGCTGGACTGCGACGGGATCTATCACGAGCTCCTGCGGGAGGACCGGGAGCTGCTGGCGCAGCTGGGCGAGGCCTTCCCCGGCACGGTGGAAAACGGCGTCCTGCAGCGGAAAAAGCTGGGAGAGATCGTCTTCCGGGACCAGGCGGCGCTGAAAACGCTCAACGCCATCACCCACGCCTTTATCAGCCGGGAGGTCCGGCGGCGGCTGCGGGCCTTTGCCATGGCCGGGGGAACCCTGGCCGCCCTGGACGCCAGCGAGCTGCTGGAAAGCCCCCTGGCCGCCTGCTGTGACTTCACCCTGGGCGTCATCGCCGACGAGGAGCTCCGGGCGGCGCGCATCATGGCCCGGGACGGCCTCAGCCGGGACTACGCGCTGCTGCGGATCCGGGCCCAGCGGCCGGACAGCTATTTCCGGGAGCGCTGTGATCTGGTCCTGGAAAACAATGAAGACGAAGCAACATTCCTTTCAAATATCAACACAATACTGGAGGAGAAACTGCACCATGGATGAACTGAGAAGCAAGCTTTTCTACGAGCAGAAGAACGGCTATGACCTGATCGACACCGAGGAGCGCCTGAAGGTTGAGGACTACTGCAAGGGCTACATGGAGTATCTGGACTCCTCCCGCATGGAGCGGGAGGCCGTGGCCAACGCCATCGCCCTGGCCGAGAAGCGGGGCTATGTGGAGTACGTGCCCGGCATGAGCCTCAAGCCCGGCGACAAGATCTACAAGAACAACCGCGGCAAGGCCCTGATCCTGGCGGTCATCGGCAAGAAGCCCCTCAGCGAGGGCGCGGTCATCGCCGGAGCCCATGTGGACGCTCCGCGGATCGACCTCAAGCAGGTCACCCTCTATGAGCAGGACGAGCTGGCTTACTTCAAGACTCACTATTACGGCGGCATCAAAAAGTACCAGTGGGTCACCATCCCCCTGGAGCTCCACGGCGCCGTGGCGCTGAAGAGCGGGGAAGTGGTCAACGTGGTCATCGGCCGGGAGAAAGACGAGCCCAAGTTCGTCATCACCGACCTGCTGCCCCACCTGGCTGCCGATCAGATGAAGAAGACCCTGGCCGAGGGCTTCACCGGCGAGGGCCTCAACATCCTCCTGGGCTCCACCCCCTATGCCGACGACGGCAAGGACCGGGTGAAGCTGGCGGTCATGAGCATCCTCAACGACATGTACGGCATCACCGAGGAGGACTTCCTCTCCGCGGAGCTGGCCGTGGTCCCCGCCTTTGACGTGTGCGAGGTGGGCCTGGACCGCTCCCTCATCGGCGGCTACGGCCACGACGACCGGGTCTGCGCCTACGCCGAGCTGAAGGCCCTGTTCGACGTGGAGGAGCCGGAGCGCACCTGCGTGTGCATCCTGGCCGACAAGGAGGAGACCGGGTCCGACGGCGTCACCGGCATGCAGTCCGCCTGCTTCGATGTGTTCATGAAGGACCTGTGCGAGAGCCAGGACGTGGCGCTGCGCCGCTGCTATGAGAAGAGCTTCTGCCTCTCCGCCGACGTTTCCAACGCCTTCGATCCCCTGTACCCCGAGGTCTCCGAGAAGCGCAGCGACTCCAAGATCAACTACGGCATGGCCATCTGCAAGTTCACCGGCGCCCGGGGCAAGGGCGGCACCAGCGACGCCTCCGCCGAGATCGTTGCCTATCTGCGCCGCCTCTTTGAGCGGGAGGGCGTGGTATGGCAGATGGCGGAGCTGGGCAAGGTGGACCAGGGCGGCGGCGGCACCATCGCCAAGTTCATGGCCAACCGCAATATCGACACCATCGACGCGGGCGTGCCCGTTCTGAGCATGCACGCGCCCTTCGAGGTAGTCGCCAAGTTTGACTGCTACATGACCTACAAGGGCGTCCTGGCCGCCTACGCGGACAAGTAAGACGCATTCCCCCACAAGAAGAAAGAATCAAAGGAAGCTCCCGGGACGCAAGTCCGGGAGCTTCCTTTGACGATACAGAGGTCAACAATTCCAAACAGAAGGAAAATATAAAAATATAACGCAAAATATACTTGACAAACGCAAGGCGAAGTGATACACTCCCAAGCGTAGGGAGGCGATTTGTTTGCGCAATCTGAAAATGAAATTCCGCCGGATCGAGCTGGAGCTTTCGCAAACGGAGCTGGCGAAAATGGTGGGCGTGACCCGGCAGACCATCGGCCTGATCGAAGCGGGGGAGTTCAATCCCTCCATCAAGCTCTGCCTTGCGATCTGCAGAGCCCTGGGCGTGACCTTGAACGACATCTTCTGGGAGGAGGAAGAGAAATGAAAGAGAGAAAGAGCAATCTGGACGAGCGCCAGGAGCAGGCGCTGCTGAAAATCGAGCATAACGGCTGCTGGCTGGCCTTCTGGGGCCTGCTGATCGCCATGGCCGTGCAGCTGATCGTTTACGGCTTTGATATGAAGCTGCTGGCCGGGGAGTGGATCGTTTTCATGGCGCTCTGCCTGTATATCTGGAGCTCCTGCCTGAAGCAGGGCATCTGGGACCGGCAGCTGAAGCCCGACAGGAAAACCAATCTGCTGGCCTCTCTGGTCGCCGGCCTGGCCTTCGGGGTCCTGATGTTTTTCTCCATCTGGAAGAACTTTCCCGATAAGCCCCTGGGCGCGGCGGCCGGAGCTCTGATTTCCGGCGGCATCATCTTTGCGATTTGCTTCTGCGCCCTTTCCATCTCCGCCAAGCAGATGAAAAAAAGGCAGGAGCAGCTGGAGAAGGAAGAGAACGAAAACGAAGAGGAAGAGGAGAAATGAAGTCGCGCTTTCTGAGCCTGGCGGTGGATCTGTACGGCTGCCCGAACCGCTGCCTGCATTGCTGGCTGGGGCATATGCCGAACTTGCCCATGGAGCCGGAGGCGGACGCCTGGATCGTGGAGCGCTTCCAGCCGTACTTTGACCGCATCGCCTTTTACAGCTGGCTGCGGGAGCCGGACTTCTGCCCGGACTACCGGGCCCGCTGGGAGCGGGACAAGGCCCTGTCTGTAAACGCCGTCCCGGAGCGCTTCGAGCTGGCCAGCTTCTGGCATCTGGTGCGGGATCCGGACTATGTGCGCTTTCTGAAGGAACTGAACGTGAAATGCGTCCAGCTGAGTTTCTTCGGCCTGGAGCAGACCACAGACCGCTATGTGGGCCGCAGGGGCGCCTTTCGGGAGCTGCTGCGGGCCACGGAGATCCTGCTGGAAAACGGGATCTGCCCCCGCTGGCAGGGCTTTCTCAACGAGGAGAACCGGCTGGAGCTGGTAGAGCTGCTGCACCTGAGCCGGGAGCTGGAGCTCTCCCGCCGCTGCCAGGAGATCGGCGGCACCTTCCGCTTCTTCGTCCACGAGGGCAGCTGCGACGGGGAAAACCGCAAGCTCTATCCAATCCGGATCACCCGGGACCACATTCCGGAGACGCTGCTCCCCTTCTACCTGGATGCGGACAGGCTCCAAACCGAGGCGGAGCTCTGCGAAAAATGGAAGGACGATCCGTCTCACATAAGCTTTCCCCAGGGGGAGGAGCTGGTGCTCTACGTGTCCAATCGATACGAGCTGTTTTTCAACTACACCCATATGCGGCCCGAATGGGCCGTCGGCAATCTGAAGACCGAGCCTGTGGAGGAGCTGCTGCGCCGGATCGAGCAGCAGGACACCCCCGCGCTCAGGACCGCTCGGGAGATCAGCCTGGGCGAGCTGGTGCGGCGCTGGGGTGATCCCGATTCGGAGAGGGTTTTTGATGAGGGAGACTACCGAATCTATCTGCTGAACCGGCAGCTGGAAAACCAGACATAAAGAACACGCCACCCGGGCACAATAGTCCCGGGCGGTGATTGCATGGAAGAATTGAAAGAGCTGGGCGCGGTGCGGCAGGGCGGCGTCCACTGCCTGACCATCGTGGGGCAGATCGAGGGGCATCAGGTCCTGCCGGAGGACGCCAAGGCCACCAAGTACGAGCACATCCTGCCCCTGCTGGCCGCCATGGAGGAGAGCCCGGAGATCCGGGGCGTGCTGATCCTGCTGAACACCATGGGCGGGGACGTGGAGGCAGGCCTTGCCATCGCGGAGATGATCGCGGGCATGAAGACGCCCACGGTCTCTCTGGTGCTGGGCGGAGGACACAGCATCGGCGTGCCCCTGGCCGTGGCCGCCCGCTGCAGCATGATCGCGCCCTCCGCCGCCATGACCATCCACCCGGTGCGCCTGAACGGCGTGGTCATCGGCGTGCCTCAGACCTACAATTACTTCGCCCGGATCCAGGACCGGATCGTCCGCTTCGTCACAGAGCACTCCCGGATCTCCCGGGAGGACTATGTGCGCCTCATGACCAACACCGACGAGCTGGCCAACGACGTGGGCAGCATCCTCAGCGGGGAGGACGCGGTGCGCCTGGGCCTCATCGACCGGCTGGGCACCCTCTCCGATGCCCTGGATTGGCTGCATAGGCAGGGGGCCTGAGCGCTGTGCTCGATTGATCTGACGATAGAACGCCGAATTTGTTCCGGGGAGGGAAAAGACGGAAAAGGCGGAAAAGGCGGAGAGGAAGCGTCCTCTCCGCCGAAATATTATTTCGCTGTAAAGCTGTGCCACTCGTCTTCGCTGCTGTGGGCGACGATCGTGAAGCCTGCCTGCTCGATGGCGGCGCGGACCTCGTTCTGCCGCCCCTCGATGATCCCGGAGCTGATCCAGAGCCCGCCGGGGGTCAGGAAGGAGCGGACATAGCGGGCCAGGGGGATGATCACGTCGGAAACGATGTTGGAGAGCACCAGATCGTAGCCCCCGCCGAAGCTGCGGCGCAGGGAGGAGTCTGTGAGGATGTCCCCGGCGCAGACCTGCAGCCGCTCCGGTCCGATGCCGTTCAGCGCGGCGTTGGCGCGGACCACGTCCGGCGCCTTGGGGTCGATGTCGCAGCCCAGGCAGCTTTTCGCCCCCAGCACCAGGGCGCCGATGCCCAGGATGCCGCTGCCGCAGCCCAGATCCAGCACCCGGGTGTTTTGGTTTACATAACGCTCAAGCGCCGCCAGGCACAGGCGGGTGGTGGCGTGACTGCCGGTGCCGAAGATCAGGCCCGGGTCCAGCCGCAGAGGGATCCGCCCGTCCTCGGGGATGGGCTCCCACTCCGGGACCACCACCAGCTTTTCGCCCACCTCGATGGGCTTGTAATACTCCCGCCAGTTGTTTTCCCAGTCGCTGTCCTCCACATAGCTGACGCTGACCTTCCCGTAGGCCGCCCGGATCTGCCGCAGACTGTCCTGTCCGGCCTCGTCGTCGGTCAGGTAGCACTTGATGCGGCTGAGCCCGGCGTACTTCTGCTCCAGCTCCTCGTCCACATAGTCCCAATAGGCGTGGTTGTGCTCCAGAAAGTTCCGGAAATCCTCCTCGTTTTCGATGACAAAGCCGCCCACGCCCATGGCGCTCATCTCCTCGCAGCGGCGGTCGATGTCCTTGGCGGGGGTGTCCACGATCACTTCGATATAGCGCATATTGTCCTCCTGTCAGTTTGCTTCGAGAATATCGGAAAACAGCGTCCAGGGCCAGGTCCCGGGCGGCCTCAGTTCCCGGGAAACGGACCTGCCGTCTCTCGGGTGGGGAAAGCGCAGGGCAGCGGACCAGAGGGCCAGGCCGCAGTCCCGGTGCGTGCTGCCGTACTTCCGGTCGCCCACCACGGGCAGCTTCCGGGAGGCGAACTGCACCCGGATCTGGTGGCTCCGGCCGGTTTTCAGCGTCACCCGCAGCAGGCTCAGTCCCTCCCGGCAGGCTTCCCTTCGGAAGGAGAGCTCCGCCTCCCGCACGCCCCGGCGCATCCGCCGCACCACGTAGGATTTGTTTTTGGCCGCGTCCCGGTACAGCAGATCCCGCAGGACGCCCTCCTCCGGGGCCTCGCCCTCCAGGACGGTCCAGTATTCCTTGTGCAGCCGGCCCTCCGCGATCAAGGCGGAGAGGGCCGCCGCGGCCTTGCCGGTCCTGGCGTAGACCATCAGCCCACCGGTTTCCTTATCCAGCCGGTGGACGCAGTAGATCTCCTCCGCCCCCAGCTCCGCCCGCAGCAGCGCGGGCATGCCGCCCTCCTCGGAAAGGACGCCGGCGGGCTTTTCACAGAGGATGAGATCCGCGTCTTCATAGACGACGTTCATAGCATCACCCGAGAGGATTGTAGCGCAGAACGACGAAAAAAGCCAGCATTTTCTATTCGCGCCCGGCGGGAAAGGAAAGCTTGCTTTGCGGATAACCCTGTGTTATACTATAAATTAGGAAAATATAGGCAAAGGAGTGATTTGCCTTGAGTATCTCCAATGTTCTGGCGCTGCTGGGCGGCGTGGCCCTGTTCCTCTTCGGCATGAGCCTGATGGGGGACGGGCTGAAGCGCGTGGCTGGCAACAAGATGGAAATGGTGCTCTTCCGCCTGACCGGAACGCCGCTGCGCGGGGCCCTGCTGGGCACCGGCGTTACCGCCGTGATCCAGTCCTCCTCCGCCACCTCGGTGATGGTGGTGGGCTTTGTGAACTCCGGCATGATGAAGCTGGCCCAGGCGATCCCGGTGATCCAGGGCGCTCTGATCGGCACCAGCATCACCGGCTGGATCATTGCCCTCTCCAGCGTGTCCGGCTCCAGCTGGGCCACGCTGTTCTCCACATCAACGCTGGCCGCGCTGATGGCGGTGGTCGGCATCCTGCTGCGGATGTTCTCCAAGAAGCAGCTGCACCACCACGTGGGGGATATCCTGCTGGGCTTCGCGGTGCTGATGTTCGGCATGCAGGACATGAGCGGCGCGGTGGAGCCTCTCAAGCACGACGAGGCTTTTATCGACATGATGACCGCCTTCTCCAATCCGCTGCTGGGCGTCATCGTGGGCGCCGCCTTTACGGCGGTGCTGCAGAGCGCATCCGCTGCCGTCGGTATCCTGCAGGCCCTGTCCATGACCGGCGCCATCCAGTTTGAAGCCGCCTTTCCGCTGATCCTGGGCATCGCCATCGGCTCCTCGCTGCCGGTGCTGCTCTCGGCCCTGGGCGCCAAGGTGGACGGCCGGCGCACCGCCCTGTCCTACCTGGTGATCGAGATCGTGGGAGCCCTGGTGGTGGGCGGCCTGTACTACGGGCTGAACGCCGTGTTCCGCTTCGGGATCGACAGTATGACCATGAATCCGGTGAACATCGCCCTGGTGAACACCCTCTTCCGGGTGGCCACCGCCGCGCTGCTGCTCCCGGCGGACCGGCTGCTGGTCAAGCTGGTGTCCGCCTTCATCCGGCCCAAGCCGGAGGAGCAGGCCGCCGAGGGCGAGATGGACCGGCTGGACGAGCGCTTCCTCCAGCACCCGGCCCTGGCTCTGGAGCAGAGCCGCCTGACGGTGAACGCCATGGCCCGCTCCACCCTGGAGAATATCCGGATTGCCATCGGCCTGCTGGACGAGTTCAGCGACGCGGGCCTGCGCAAGGTGGAACAGCTTGAGGAACTGGCCGACCGCTATGAGGACAAGCTGGGCACCTATCTGGTAAAGCTGAACACCAACGAGCTGGACCGCAAGCAGAACGAAGCCGCCTCCAAATACCTCCATACCCTCACCGATTTCGAGCGCATCAGCGACCACGCCATGAATATCGGCATGGTGGCCCGGGAGATGAAGGAGAAGCAGGTCCGCTTCTCCGACCAGGCCAAGCAGGAGCTGAAGACTCTGACCGCCGCTCTGATGGAGATCCTGGAGCTGTCCTTCAGCGCCTTCATGGAGGAGGATATCCCCAAGGCTCGGGGCGTCGAGCCTCTGGAAGAGACCATCGACAACCTCTGCGAAGAGATGAAGCTGCGGCATGTGGAGCGCCTGCAGAAGGGCACCTGCTCTCTCAGCCAGGGCTTCGTGTTCAACGACATCCTGTCGAACTACGAGCGCGTGGCCGACCACTGCTCCAACCTGGCTGTGGCCATGATCGAGCTGGAGGCGGACTCCTTCGATACCCACGACTACCTCATCAACCTCAAGGAGCTGCACAGCCAGCAGTTCCAGGAGATGGTGCAGAAATACGCCGAGAAGTACAAGATCTGATCCGGACGAAAAACCCCTCCTGCCGCGGCAGGAGGGGTTTTTCGAGCTTATTCATTCCGGCAGCTCACCGGGGAAGCGGGCCCGGGGATCGAAGCGCCCGGAGGCGAAGAGCGCAGCCGCGGCGGCGCGGTAGTCCCCGGCGCTGCGGGCCTTGTTGAGCCGCTTCAGCTCCCGCTGGGCCCCGGGGAAAAGATGGCCGCAGTAGTACCAGATCTCCTTCATCCGGCCCAAGCTGTGATACTCCCCGATCCCGGCGGCGAGGTTCGCGGCGAAGAGCTCCTCCAGAAAGGCGGAGAGTTCCTGCGCTTCCAGAGGCGCTCCGCCCCGGAGCTGACGGATCAGCGCCGGATCGGCCACAGCGCCCCGGCCTGGCATGAGCCGCTCCAGGTCCGGCACGGCAGCCAGAACCCGGTCCCGATGGGCGGGGGAGAGGATGTTGCCGTTGTAGCAGAGGGGCGCGCGGCTGCTTAAAAAGGCGGCGGCGAAGGCCTTCAGGTCCGGCCTGCTCTGATAGAGGCCATTCCGGCCCCGGGCGTGCAGGATCAGCTCCGAAAGGGGATAGCGGTTGTAGATTTCCAGAATGGCGGGAAATTCCGCCGTGCTCTCCAGACCCAGGCGGCTCTTCACCGAGACGCGCAGTCTGCTGTGCGCGAAGACCTCGTTGAGAAAAGCGTCCAGCGACCGCAGATCCAGCAGCATTCCGGCGCCCTTGTGCTTGGGCACCACCGTGCCGGAGGGACAGCCTGCGTTCAGGTTGACCTCCGTATAGCCCATGGCCGCCAGCTCCCGGCTCAAAGCCAGAAAGGCCCCGGCGCTGTTGCAGAGGATCTGGGGCAGGAGCGGAATTCCGCCGTTTCTCTCCGGATCCAGATCAAGCAGCGCGGCGCTCTTGATGCGGCCCTGACCGTCCGGCGCCAGGAAGGGGGCGGCATAGCGGTCCGTTCCCGGGAAATAACGGGCGTGGGTCCGACGAAAGATGCTGTTGGTGATCCCCTCCATGGGGGCAAAGGTATAGAACATGCGCTTCACCTCTCCAACAGCATAACAAAAAATCGTGTCGCGGTCAAAACTTTTGTGCGGACATGAAAAAGGCTTCACAAACGGCCAGGACTTGTAGTATAATACATATTTAGTGAAGTATGTAAAGGTATTTGCGGATGATTCCGGAGGAGTGGAGCGTGAAGCATCCAGCTTTGACAAGAATCTTCTCTCTGGTTCTGGCTGTGCTCTGCCTGACCATGCTGCTGGCGGGCCTGGGTCTTGTCCGTTCCGCCGTCAAGGGTCGGGCCAAATCCCTGGCGGACTGGCAGCGCCTGACGGAGAGGATCGAGGAATATCGGGAGATCGACGAGGGCCTTCGGGGCGGCGTCCCCTATCGGGAGGCCAATCCCGCCCTGGAGGAAGAGCAGGCGGAGCACGACGAGAAGGCTTCGCAGCATCGCACCGATCTGGCCATCTACACGGCTACCCGCAGCGGGCTCCAGTCCGGCGCGGCGGCCCTGGACCAGGCGGAGAGCGCCTTCTGGGCCGGCAGAGCCCAGTATGAGGAGGGCCTCGCCTTGTTCGAGGAGCAGGAGAAGGCCTTCTGGGAGGGCTATGAGCAGTTTCAGGAAGGAAAAAAACAGCTGGAGGAAGGGCGCAAGACCCTGGAGTTGGCCGAGAGCGCGCTGAAAGCCCTGCGGAGCCAGCTGAACGCCAGCCGGAACCTGGCCGCCATCCTGGAGAGCGACGATCCCAACGCCCGGCAGCAGCTCACCGTCGCGGCCTATGACAGCCTGCTGCAGGCCCTGGACGGGGCCACCCAGCTCTACGATCTGCTGGAGTCTCAGGACGGCATCAGCCCGGAACAGATGCAGATGCTGGCCCAGATGCTGGCTCAGGAGACCGACGCGGACCTGGGCGAGCTGCTGGAGAATGTGACCTGGCAGGGGATCGACGGTGAGTCTCTGCGGGAGTTGGAGAACATGGTGACCGGCGCCACCGGCATGAGTGTGGAGCAGATCCGCGCCCTGATCCAGCAGCGGCGGGACGAGGCCGCCGCTATGGACGCGAACAGTCCCATCAGCGAGGAGCAGTTCGCCGCCATGCAGCAGGCCTACGCCCAGAGCCGGGACCTGATCCTGCAGGTGGACAGCGCCATGGACGCCAAGCTCAGCGAGTATGAGGGCGAACTGGCGGAAACCCGGGTCCAGCTGGATGCCGCCCAGGCCCAGATCGACGCCATGGAGCCTCTGCTGGAGCAGGGGAAGATCGCCATCGAGGAGGCGAGGGCCAACCTGGACATGGCGGGCGGCCAGATGCTGACCGGCGAGCTGGCCCTGGCGGAGGGCCGCCGCCAGCTGGAGGAACAGCTGGCCCAGCTGAAGGAAAAGGAAGAGCAGCTCCGCCGGGAGAAGGAGGAGCTGGACCGGCAGGCTGCGGAGCTGGCGCAGAAGGCCGAAGACCTGGCCCGGCGGCAGGATCTGGAGCGGAGAGAGACCTCTGTCCGCCTGATGCTGCTGGAGCGTGAGGGCATTCAGGACCTGGTGGACGGCGGTATGGAGCTGCTCCCTGCCGCGGACGAGTATGCCGGTTCTCTCCGGCGGGAGATGGATCGGACCTTCAGCGCTCTGCTGTGGATCGGCGGGCTGATGGTCCTTGGCGGGATCGCCGGCTTTGTCGGGATCCCCGCCGCGTTTGAAAAGAACAAGAGCCGTTTCTGGCTCCTGGCCCCGGTGCTGCTTTGCCTGCTCTGCGCTGTCGCCGCGGAGCTGCTCTGCAGGACACAGGGCAGGGGAGACAGTTATTCCGCCCTGGCCGCGGCGATCTTCGCCCTGGTCCAGTTGGCGCTGGTAATCCCGAAAAAGAAAAAAGCCTGAGGAGGAAAACAGATGAGAAGCCAGAAGGCGCTGGAATTTTTGAAGGAGCACGGCATGAGCCCGGAGAGGATCGAGCCCGCCAGGGAAGCGGTCCGGATGGCTGAGGAGATGGAGCGGGGCCTGGCGGGGCAGAGCGCTTCGCTGCCCATGATCCCCACCTACATCTCCGATACGGGGACCATTCCCCGGGAGGAGCCGGTGGTGGTCATTGACGCCGGCGGCACCAATTTCCGCTGCGGGCTGGTCCGCTTTACGGAGGAGGGCTGCCAGGCGGAGCGGATACAGAAGTGGAAGATGCCAGGCATCGAAAAACCCGCCTCCTGGGAAGACTTCATCCGCTTCACTGCCGACGCGGTGGAGCCTCTGATGCCCTTTACCGATAAAATCGGCTTCTGTTTTTCCTACTCCGCGGATATCACCCCGGAGATGGACGGTAAGGTCCAGCGGATCGACAAAGAGGTGGTCATCACTGGCTGCGAAGGCCAGCTGGTAGGCGCCTCCCTGCTGGCGGAGCTGGCCCGCCGGGGCTATCCCGGCAAGAAGATCGTGATCCTGAACGACACCGTGGCCGTGCTGCTGGGCGGTCTGGCGGAGGGGCGGAAGGAGTCCGGCTGCGCCATCGGTCAGGTCAGCGGTACCGGCACCAACACCTGCTGTTCTCTGCCGGAAAAGCGCATCGGCAAGCTTGGCCGCGGCGGAGACCGGCGGATGATCGTGAATCTGGAGTCCGGCATGTACGACGGGATGCCCCGGGGAGATTTTGACCGGGTGCTGGACGAGGAGAGCCACAACCCGGGCCTGAAGCACTTCGAGAAGATGACCGCCGGGGTCTATCTGGGCGAGCTCTGCCACCGGATGCTGATCGCAGCCGGGGATGAGGGCCTGCTGCGGTCCGAGACCGCGGAGAAGGCCCGCGCCCTGGGCTGGATCGACTCCGCCGTGATTGACGCCTGGGCCATGGGCGAGCGGCTGGAGGAGATCGGCGAGGACGCGGAGGACGCGGCTTTCGTCCAGACCCTCTGCGCCGCTATGTTCGAGCGCTCAGCCCGCTGCATGTGCACGAATCTGGCCGCCATCGTCCTGCTCAGCGGGGAGGAGACGGCGAGCATCTGCGCCGAGGGCTCCCTGGTCCAGAAGGGACGGGTCTACCGCCCGCTGCTGGAGCAGCTGATCCGGACGGAGATTCGGGAGAAGATGGGCCGGAAGCTCAGCTTCTCCGTGGGCTATGAGACCACCCTGGCCGGCTCCGCTGCCGCGGCGCTGCTGAATCTGTAAAAAAAATACAACATCTGATAAGGCGGATCCGCCGGTTTTCCGGCGGATCCGCCTTGATCATCTGTTCTTGTCCTTCGGTCTTCCCAGCAGCGCGGCCAGCAGGCCGAAGAGGACCGCGGCGCAGAGCCCGCCCGCCGCGGCGGTGAAGCCTCCGGTGAAGGCGCCCAGCAGCCCCTGCTCCTCCACCGCCTTCTTCACGCCCTTGGCCAGGTTCCAGCCAAAGCCGGTCAGCGGCACGGTGGCCCCGGCCCCGGCCCAGTCCGCCAGGGGACCGTAGAGCCCCAGAGCCCCCAAAACGACCCCGGCCACCACATAGCCCGTAAGGATCCGTGCGGGGGTCAGGCGGGTGTAGTCGATCAGCAACTGGCCCAGCACGCACAGGGCGCCGCCGACGAGAAAAACCTTCGCGTATTCCCAGAAAACGGCCATTCTCAGCCCTCCCGTTCCAGAGCCAGCGCGTGGCAGATGCCAGGGATGCTCTCCCCCTGCTGCGCGCTGGTGGGGGACATCAGCGCGCCGGTGGCGGCGAAGAGCACCCGCTCCCAGACCCCGTCCTCCATGGCCTGCAGGATGTGCCCGCCCAGCACCGAGGCGCTGCAGCCGCAGCCGGAGCCGCCGGCGTTGACCTCCTGGGTAGCCAGATCGTAGATCAGCACCCCGCAGTCCATGGTCCGGGGGCCCAGCTCCACGCCGTCGGCTTTGAACAGCGCCTGCAGGATGTCGTGTCCCAGAGCGCCAAGGTCCCCGGTGAAAATGGCCCCGTAGTCCTCGGGGCTGCGGCCCGTGTCGCGAAAATGGGCCCGCAGCGTGTCAAAGGCCGCCGGGGCCATGGCGCTGCCCATGTTGTTGGGGTCCTTGATGCCCGCGTCCACGATTTTGCCGTGGGTCACATGGGTGACCCGGATCCGGCCCCGACGGCCCAGCACTACGGCTCCTGCGCCGGTGACGGTCCACTGGGAGCTGGGGGTACGCTGGCCGCCGTATTCCAGAGGAAAGCGGTACTGCCTCTCGGCGGTGCAGAAGTGGGAGCCGGTGAGGGCGCAGATCTGTTCGGCAAAGCCCCCGTCCACCAGCAGGGCCCCCAAGCTCAGGCCCTCCGCCATGGTGGAGCAGGCGCCGTAGAGCCCCAGATAGGGCACGGCGCTCTGCCGCATGGCAAAGGCAGAGCTGACGCACTGGTTCAGCAGGTCCCCGGCCAGGATATAGTCCAGCTCCGAGGGCGGGACCTTGGCCTTGTCGCAGGCCAGCTCGAAGCACTGACGCAGCATGTGGCTCTCCGCCTTCTCCCAGCTGGCCTGGCCGAAGTAGCTGTCTTCGGAGATAAAGTCGAAGCGCTTGGCCAGCGGGCCCTCGCCCTCCTTCTTGCCCACCACCGCGGCGAAACCTTCCACCGCCGGAGCGGAGGGCAGGTACAGCGTCTGTTTTCCGATGCGTTTTGACACGAGCGCAGCCTCCTTGCTTGATCTGCGCATAGTTTGCCCGGGAGACCGAAAAATATGAAACGGGAGAACGTCTTTCGGCGTTCTCCCGTCAGACTGCAGATAAAGTGGGGTTGCTGTCATCCTGAGCGAAGCGCAGCGAAGTCGAAGGATCTAAAAAAGTCCGTGTTTTCAAGACTTTAGATCTTTCGACTCCGGCTTCGCCTCCGCTCAAGATGACAATCTTTTAGGTTTGTCTACACATTGAAACGGGAGAACGTCTTTCGGCGTTCTCCCGTGATTGGATGATTGCGGTTTTTCAGTTGCGGACCTTGTGCCAGAGCTCGGAGATGTAGCTGAGCATGTCGTTGGACTGGTTCAGGAAGCCGTACTGATTGTACAGGGTCTTGAAGTTGTCCACGTCCATGTAGAGGATCTCCATAACGTCCTCGCCCATCTCCTCCTGATACTCCGGGCTGTTGTAGACAACGGAGTTGGGGGAGGCGTAGTAGATATACTCGGCGTTGGCGATGGCCGGTTCCTCGGAGAGCATGAAGTTGATGAAGATCTCCGCCAGCTCCTGATTCTTGCAGCAGCTGGGGATGCACATGGCGTCCACGAAGTAGTTGGTGCGCTCGGGCTGGTAGAAGCGCAAATCCACATCCTCAGCCTGGGCGTCCAGCATGGTGAAATAGTCGCCCGCGTAGTAAACGCCGATGGCGGCTTCGCCGATCTCCATCATGTTGTAGATCTCGTCCATCACGTACTTCTGGACCAGCGGTTCCTGCTTCTTCAGCTCCTCATAGGCCTTATCCCATTCGGCCTTGTCGGTGCTGTTCACGTCCAGGCCCAGCTTGTACTGGGCAGTGCCGAAAGCGTCTCTCGGGTTGTTGAACTGCAGGATCTGACCGGTGTATTTTTCGTTCCACAGCAGATCCCAGCCCACCGCGTCCGCCTCGTCCACAACATTGGCGTTATAGATGATGCCGACGACGCCGTAGGAGTAGGGGACGGTGAACTTGTTCTCCGGGTCGTAGTTCAGGCCCCGGAAGTTTTCGTCGATGTTGGCGTAGTTGGGGATGTTGTCAAAGTTCAGGGGCAGGAGCATGCCCTCCTCGATCATCTTGGCGATCATATAGTCGGAGGGGATGACAACATCGTAGCTGACGGCGCCGCTGGAGAGCTTGTTGTACATGTCCTCGTTGCTGGCGAAGGTGGTGTAATTGACCTTGACCTTCTGACCGTAATTCTCCTGATACCAGGCCTCGAAGGCTTTGATGGTGTCAAGGCTGCCCTCGGAGCCGTCGGAGATATACTCGCCCCAGTTGTACACGTTCAGGGTCAGGGTGCTGCCGCCGCAGGCGGAGAGCATCGCGGCCGCGCTCAGCAGCAGGGCGGCGCAGAGCAGAACGGAAAGCAGCTTTTTCATGGTGGTTCCTCCTTGTAAGATCAGGCAGCAGCCTGTTTTTTTGCTTTTTTCTTTTTACGCGCTTCCTTGACCGCCTTGTCAGTATCGCTGTCGATGAGATTGGTGACGGTGAGCAGCGCCAGGATCACGAAGAAGATGATGGTCGCCAGAGAATAGATGGTGGGCTTGACGGCCTTTTTGGTCATGCTGTAGATCAGCACCGGCAGGGTCTGGAAGCCCGGGCCGGAAGTGAAATAGCTGATGACGAAGTCGTCCAGCGACATGGTGAAGGCCATGATCATGCCGGTGAGGATGCCGGGAAAGAGCTCCGGGATCTCCACCTTGAAGAAGGCCCGCAGAGGTGTGCAGCCCAGATCCATGGCGGCCTCGGGCAGGGCTTTGTCCATCTGCTGGAGCTTGGGCAGCACCTGCAGGATCACATAGGGCAGGCAGAAGGTGACATGGGCGATGAGGATGGTGCCGAAGTTCAGGGAATTGTTCAGCCCGAAGAGCCGGCCGGCGAACACGAACATCAGCATCAGGGAGATACCGGTGATGATATCGGGGTTGATCATGGGGATGTTGGTCACCGTGTCCAGGGCGGCCCGCAGGTAGCGGCTGCGCAGGCGGTAAATGCCCACGGCGGCGGCGGTGCCCATCACCGTGGCGATGAGGGCGGAGGAGACGGCCAGCAGCAGGGTGTTGCGCACGGCCTCCAGGATCTTGGCGTTGTCAAACAGCTCCTTGTACCAGCGGAAGGAGAAGCCGGTCATGACGGCGGTGCTGTTTTCCCCGTTGAAGGAGAAGACGATCAGGATGACGATGGGGGCGAAGAGGAAGAGCAGGATCAGCCCGGTGTAGATTCTGGAAAGTGTTTTCATCCCGGCACCTCCTTACGCGACGGACCGCTTGGTGGCCCGGTGCTGCAGCAGCGCCATGACCACCAGCAGCAGGACCATCATGATAAAGGCGATGGCCGCGGCGCCGTTAAAGTCGAAGTTGGCGTATTTTTCCTCGATCTCGTCGCCGATGAGCTTCATCTTGCCGCCCAGCTTCTGGGAGATATAGAAGGTGCTGACGGAGGGGATGAGCACCATGTTGACGCCGGAGATGACGCCGGGCAGGCTCAGGGGCCAGATGACCCGGCGCATCACGCCGAGACTGTTGCAGCCCAGGTCCCGGGCGGCCTCCAGGAGCTTGTTGTCCATCTTGGCCATCACGGAGTAGATGGGCAGGATCATATAGGGCAGGTAGTCGTAGACCATGCCGATGATGACGGCGGTCTCGGTGCCGATCACATGGATGGGACCCAGGCCCAGCAGGGCCAGCCCGCCGTTCAGGATGCCCTTGTCCTGCAGGATGACCATCCAGGCGTAGGTCCGGATCAGAAAGTTCATCCACATGGGGATCATGATCACGGTGATCAGGATGCCCTGGACCCGGGGGGAGGCGTGGGCGATCCGATAGGCGAAGGGATAGCCCAGCAGCAGGCAGATCAGGGTGGAGATGACGGCCAGCTTGAAGGAGCGGCCGAAGACCATCACATAGTAGGGCGTGGTATGCTCGGCGTTGACCCGGTAGGTGAAGACCTTGCGCATGTTGTCCAGGGTGAAGTGCATCTGGCTGTCGGTAAAGGCGTAGAAGGCGATGAAGAACAGCGGCACCACGATGAACAGCACCGCCCAGATGGAGTAGGGCGTGAGCAGCATGCGCTGGATCAGACTGCCCCGGGCGGAGACGGCGTTTTTGTTCCTCATGTCTCGGCCCCGCTTTCCGGCGCGGCGTCCTCATCCGGCTCCACGAACTCGCCCATCTCCTCCAGCTTCTCGTCCTCCAGCTCGCCGATCTCGTCCAGCTCCATGGAGAAGCTGGAATAGTCGCCGAACATGCCGGAGTACTGGGACTTTTTCATGATATGAATGGCGTCGGGCTCGATATACAGGCCGATGCGATCATCCACATCCCAGAAGTCTGTGGTCTGGATCATCCACTTGAAGCCGTCGATATCCGCGATGATCTCATAGTGCACGCCCAGGAAGGTCACCGAGGTGACAACGCCCCGCAGCATGCCCTTTTCCTCCGGTACGATATCCACGTCCTCGGGCCGGACCACCACGTCCACCGGCTCTTTGGGGGCGAAGCCGGCGTCCACGCAGTCGAACAGGTGACCGGCGAAGCTGACCTTTCTGTCCCGCAGCATGACGCCGTCCAGGATGTTGCTCTCGCCGATGAAGTCCGCCACAAAGGCGTTTTCCGGTTCGTTGTAAATGTCCACGGGGGTGCCGATCTGCTGGATGCGGCCCTCGGACATGACCACCACCGTGTCCGACATGGACAGGGCCTCCTCCTGGTCGTGGGTGACGAAGACGAAGGTGATCCCCGTAGCCTTCTGGATCTTTTTCAGCTCCTGCTGCATGTCCTTGCGCAGCTTCAGGTCCAGGGCGGCCAGAGGCTCGTCCAGCAGCAGCACCTTGGGCTTGGAGACCAGGGCCCGGGCGATGGCCACCCGCTGCTGCTGCCCGCCGGAGAGCGAGTTGACGCTGCGCTTTTCAAAGCCGCTCAGTGCCACCAGCTTCAGCATCTCGGTGACCCGCTCGTTGATCTCCGCCTTGGGCACCCGCTTTTCCCGCAGGGGAAAGGCCACGTTCTCAAACACGTTCAGGTGGGGGAACAGGGCATAGCGCTGAAAAACGGTGTTCACATTGCGCTTGTAGGGGGGCACGTCGTTGATGCGCTCGCCCAGGAAGATCACGTCCCCCTCGTCGGCGCTCTCGAAGCCGCCGATGATGCGCAGGGTGGTGGTCTTGCCGCAGCCGGAGGGTCCCAGCAGGGTCAGAAACTCGTTGTCGTAAATATCCAGATTGATGTTGTCCAGAACGACTTCCCCGTCAAAGGCCTTGGTGATGTTTTTCAGCTCGATGATCTTGTTCATGCCTGCCCCTCCAAAAGAAAAAACGTATGCCAAAGGCATACGTCCTTATGATGTGACCCCATGGGCGCCTGTCTCTTCGCGGCGCCGGGATCTCAATGGGTTTGAGAGTCTATATAGCAAAACACTTTTACTACTCTTATTGACCATTTCACAAGTTGTATGCTCTTCTGAAGCATCGGTTTATAGTAACCAACTTATAAAACTTGCGCTCCTAACGCAATCAATAAGGCAACAGAAGTTGCCGCCGCACCTGCGGAATTCGGCATTCGACCCGGCTGTCCGTGTGGCCTTGGCCCCGAGAAGGGGCGGTCGCTATCTTGCTTCGGATAGACCCTATCCAATTGAGACGACTTATTGTAACAAGTTTCCCCTGCAATGTCAAGGGAATAGCGGGCTCGACAAGGAAAGATTCTGCAGGATCCGGAGACGCTCAGTACAGGACCTCCCAGAGGGTGAGACCCGCGGCGGGGGCGGTGGACCCGGCCAGGGCCCGGTCACGGCTCTCCAGGATCCGGGGCATGTCCTCCGGCGTGCGAAGGCCCAGGCCCACCTCCAGCAGGGTCCCGGTGAGGATGCGCACCATGTTATAAAGAAAGCCGTCCCCGGTGAAGCAGATTTGCAGCTCCTCGCCCTCTCGCCGGAATCGGACGGCGCGCAGCTGACGCACCGTGGACTTTCTGCTGTTTTTCAGGGAGCAGAAGGCGGCAAAATCGTGCTCGCCGCACAAAAGTGCCGCGGCCTTTTCCATGACGGCCAGGTCCAGAGGCTCCTCCACCCGGTACTGCCAGCGCCGGGTAAAGACATTGGGCGCGCTGCTGTTCCAGATCCGATAGACGTAGGTTTTCTCCCGGCAGTTGAGCCTTGCGTGAAAGCGGGGCGGCGCCTCCTCCAGAGCCTCGGCGCCGATATCCTCCGGCAGATAGCGGCGCAGCTCCCGCAGCAGCGCGGCGGGGGAGAGCTCCGTTTCCGCCCGGAAGGAGCAGATCTGCATCCGGGCGTGGACTCCCGCGTCGGTCCTGCCGCTGGCGGCCAGTTCCACCGGCTGCCCCAGGATCCGGCCCAGCAGGTTCTCCAGCTTCTCTTGAATTGTGCCTGCGGTGTTGCCCTGGCGCTGCCAGCCCTTGTAGCGCGTCCCCTCATAGGAGAGCGTCAGCTTGTAGTTTGGCATGGTGTTTTCCTCCTCGTCCGGGTCTGCAAACATTATAGCAAGCCCCGCGGACCCCCGCAAGAGCTTTTCTCCGCTTGCCAGAAAGGGAAGAAAGGGATATAATCCGGGCAGAAGAAACAGGGAGGTGCGGCGGCGCGATGGCAAAGAGAAAAAAGCGGATCTGGCTCCTGCCGGCCCTCTGCCTGCTGCTGGGGCTTGCCCTGTGGCTGTTTCTTGCCGGCGGGGAAGAGCGGGGCGGCGTCACGGAGCTCCTGTCCGCGCCCCGGAACCTGGCGGGGGAGCCGGAGAGGGCGACGCGCCGGGAGCGAAGGATCGTGACGGCGTATCGCGGTGTACCGGAGAGCCTGGCCGAGCTGGAACGCTATCCCTGGCTTCGACAGGCGGATCTCAGCGGCTGGGAGGATTACGAGGCCATTCGGCGCTACGCCCAGCGGCACCCGCAGGTCAAACTGCGCTACACCGTGGATCTGGGCGGGATCGCGGTCTCGTCGGACAGCGAAAGCCTGCTTCTGCCCGAGGGAAGCTATCGCCACGCGGTCCTGCTCGAGCGGCTGCGCTATCTGCCCCATCTGCGGTCTCTGGAGCTAGAGGGGCTCGACTGCAGCCCGGAGGAGCTGGCCGCCCTGCGGGAAGCTTACCCCGCCCTGCGTGTCGATTATTCGGTGCGCCTGCCCGGGCAGCCGGCGGCTTCTGATACCCGGAGCCTGGACCTCTCGAGCCTGGAGCCGGAGCAGCTGGACCGGGCGATCCGGGCCCTGCGTCTGCTGCCCGTCCTCAAGGAGGTCCGGCTGACGGACGAGGCGGGGGAGAACCGCCTTTCCCTTCAGGAGCTTTCTGCGCTGCAGAAAGCCCTGCCGGGCGTACTGTTCAAGTATCGCTTCTCCCTCTTCGGGCAGGAGCTCTCCACCGAGGATGATGCGATCGCCTTCGTGCGCGTCCCCATCGGCAACGAGGGCGCGGAAGAACTGCGGCAGGCCCTGGCCTGTCTCAGCCGCTGCCGCAGCTTCCTGCTGGACGACTGCGGCATCGACGATGAGGTCCTGGCGGCCCTGCGGGCGGAATTTCCGGAAGCCGGCCTGGTATGGCGGGTGCATTTCGGCTATCTGAGCTGCCTTACCGACGTGAAGATCATCCACCTGACCTTCCTGCTGACGGACGAGAACGCCCAGGTGCTTCGCTGGTGCGACCGGGTGGAGTATCTGGACCTGGGCCACACCCGGCTCACGGACATCCGTTTTATGGCCGATATGCCTCATTTGAAATATGTCATATTGTCCTTTTCCCCGGTCAGCGACCTGAGCCCGCTGGCAAACTGCGGCGAGCTGGAGATGCTGGAGCTCTTCCAGTGCCGCCAGCTCAGCGATCTGAGCCCCCTGGCCGCCTGCGGGGAGCTTCGCCTGCTGAACGTCAGCGACACCGGGGTGGAGGACCTGACGCCGATCTACGGCCTGACGAAGCTGGAGCGCTTCCACTGCATCGGGAACCGGCACATCCCCCAGGAGCAGCAGGAGGAGCTGGAGCGCCGCCTGCCGGACTGCTGGATCACCTTCCGTCAGACCATCTCCAACAAGGTTGGCTGGAGCTTTGACGACGGTGAGCACGAGGCCCAATGGTATCTGGAAATGTCCAAGGTCCTGCGCTACCGGCGGGAGGACTGGTTCTTCGGCGACTACCCGGAGGACTGACGGTCAGGCCGGAAAACGCCCTTGCCGCAGGCTGGGGACGGAGCGTTTTTACACTTTTTTAACTTTTGTTCCTTGCGGCGCGCTATAATCAGTATATAATAAATCAGATAAGATACATGGAGGGAACGCTATGAGCAAGAGAGCGCTGGTCGTGGAGGACGACGCCAATATCGCGGAGCTGCTGCGCCTGTATCTGGGACGGGACGGCTTTGAGGTCATGCTGGTCTCCGACGGAGCCAAGGCGGACAAGAGCTTTGACCTGTTCACGCCGGACCTGGTGCTGCTGGACATCATGCTGCCCGGAAAAGACGGCTGGCAGATCTGCCGGGAGCTGCGGAAGAAATCCTCCGTCCCCATCATCATGCTGACGGCCAAGGGCGAGACTTCCGACAAAGTCATCGGCCTGGAGATGGGCGCGGACGACTATGTGACCAAGCCCTTCGAGATCAAGGAGCTGCTGGCGCGGATCCACGCGGTGATGCGCCGGTCCGACAGCGAAGGTCCCATGGAGAAAAAGCTCAGCTTCGACAAGCTTATCATCAATCTGGACTCTTACGAGCTGATCGTGGACGGGAAGAAGGTGGACACGCCCCCCAAGGAGATGGAGCTGCTGTTCCACCTGGCCTCCTCTCCCAACCGGGTCTTTACCCGCAATCAGCTGCTGGACGAGGTCTGGGGTTTTGACTATTTCGGCGACTCCCGCACCGTGGACGTGCATATCAAGCGCCTGCGGGAGAAGCTGGAGGGCGTGTCGGACAAATGGAGCCTGAAGACCGTGTGGGGCGTGGGCTACAAGTTTGAACTGCTGACGGAAGATCAGGGATGAAAAGCATCTATCTGCGGAATTTCATCGCCATCGCGGCCCTGGTCTCCATCTGCTTTCTGGTGATCGCTCTGTCCTTCGTGGGCATCGGCCGGCAGTACGTGATCGGGGAATTCAGCAAGAACATGGAGCGCAGCGCCGCCGAGGTGGCCCACAGCGCCGCGGCCATCACCCGGTCCGACGGGCTGGACAGCTGGATGCTGCGCATGAACGTCTGCTCGGTGGCCAACGCCGGCGGAAACCAGATCTTTGTGGCGGACCCCCAGGGCAAGGTCCAGTGCTGCTCCGACCGGGAGGCGATCTGCGAGCATATCGGCATGCAGATCCCGGAGGAGATCCTGAGACAGACCGAAGAGGGGACCCTGCCCCGGCGCGGCGATCTGGGAGGCGTGTTCAAGGGGCGCCGCTATGTGGCCGCCCGGGCCGTCACGGACGTCAACGGGGAACTTCTGGGCTATGTTTTCGTCAGCAATCTTGCCGGCAACATGCTGGGTGCCTGGTCCACCTTTCTGACTGCGGCGGCCGGCATCGCCGTGGTGGTCTTCGGCATCGCCCTGGCAGTGACCATGGCCTACACCCGGCACATGGCCCGCCCACTGGATGAGATGGCGGCGGCCTCCCGGAAGTTTGCCCGGGGGGATTTCTCCGTCCGCGTGAAGCAGACCGAGGATCCCACCGACGAGATGGGCGCGCTGATCGAATCCTTCAACAAGATGGCGGACTCCCTGGAGCAGGCGGAAAAGCGCCGCAGCGAATTTATCGCCAACATCTCCCACGAGCTGCGCACGCCCATGACCACCATTGCCGGCTTTGCCGACGGGATCCTGGACGGCACCATCCCCCCGGAGCAGGAGGAGAAGTATCTCCGTTCCATCCGGGACGAGACCAGGAGGCTTTCCCGCCTGGTCCGGGAGATGCTCAGCGTGTCCCAGGCCCGGGCCAAGGCCGCCGATCCAAGCGCCCGCACGAATTTCGATCTGACGGAGCTGATGCTCCAGATCCTGCTGAGCTTCGAGAGCCGGGCCACCAAAAAGAACCTGGACGTGGACCCCCAACTGCCGGACGACCACCTGATGGTCCGGGCGGACAAGGACGCCATCACCCAGGTGATCTACAACCTGCTGGACAACGCCGTGAAATTCGCCAGGCCCGACAGCTGCCTGGTCATCAAGCTCTATAAGGACGACGGCAAGGTCTACGTCTCCGTGAAGGACAGCGGTGAGACCATCCCGCCGGAAGACCTGCCCTTCATTTTTGACCGCTTTCACAAGTCCGACCGCTCCCGCAGCCTGGATAAGGACGGGGTGGGCCTGGGCCTGTATCTGGTGAAAACCATTCTTAACAGCCACGACGAGGACATCGCCGTGAAAAGCCAGGACGGCGAGACGGAATTCGTGTTCACCCTGCCGCTGGCAAATTAGTCCGGTAAACAGAACCGAGGAAAGAAACAGGGGATAGCTATGAGCAACAACTGGTATGAGACGGAGAGCTGGTACGCGCCGCTGAAACGGGAGGAGAAGGAAACCGTTCAGCCCTTCCCGCAGCCTGCGCAGCCGGAGCCCTCCAAGAAGAAAAAAGGCGTCAGCGGGGCCATGATCGCCCTGACCTCCCTGGCCCTGATCGCGGCCCTGATTGCCGTGCTGGTGCTGCCGGCCCTGGCAAAGCAGGCGGAGAGCATCCAGCTCCCCTCCCTGATCCAGACGGCGCCGCCCAGCGCCACGCCGCGTGTCCCGGACCCGGAGAAAGACCCGGGCAAGGATTTCGGCTTCGGCAAAGACGCGGACGAGGGCCGAAAAGAGGAGGAAGACCAGGAGAAGGAAGATTATCCCGAGGACTGGGACGATTTCTTCAGCGGCTTCTATCAGGAGACGGATACCTCCAACGCCGAGGTGAACATCCAGCAGGGCGAGCTGCCCGGCGGCTTTCATCTCCAGCTGAAGTCCGCCGCCGGCAAGGAACTGACGCTGCAGCAGCTCTATGAGAAGTGCTCTCCCTCTATTGTGGCCATCTCCGGATATACCAGCGGGGTGAGCGGCTACAACTGGGGCACCGGCGTCGTCCTCTCCTCCGACGGGCTGATCCTGACCAATACCCACGTGATCGACGCCTGCGACCGGGCTGTGGTCACCCTCTGGGACGATCGGGAGCTGGAAGCGGAGCTCATCGGCGCGGATACCATCAGCGACCTGGCGGTGCTGAAGGTCGAGGCCAAGGACCTGATCCCCGCGGAGTTCGGCGAGAGCGCCACGCTGAAGGTGGGCGACCGGGTGGCCGCCATCGGCAATCCCCTGGGGGACACCTTCCGCAGCACCCTGACAGACGGCATCATCTCCGCCATTTCCCGGGACATCAGCTACAAGGGCCGCACCATGACCCTGCTGCAGACCAACACCGCGCTCAATGAGGGCAACTCCGGCGGCGCGCTGTTCAACATGCAGGGCCAGGTGGTGGGCATCACCAACATGAAGATGATGTCCTCCTACTCCAGCATCGAGGGCATCGGCTTCGCCATTCCCTCCGCCACGGTGCGGGACGTGGTCAACAGCATGGTGACCTACGGCGAGGTCCGCGGCCGGCCCTCCATCGGCATCACTGTTGGCGCCATTCCCGACGATGTGAAGGAGCATTACGGCCTGCCCGTGGGGCTCTATGTCACCGACGTGCTGCCCCAGTCCGACGCCTGGGCCAAGGGCATGCGGCCCGGCGACATCCTGACCGAGGTCAACCACATCCCGGTGAAGACCACCGGGGAAGTCACCGAGATCAAGAACCAGTTCGGCGTGGGCGACTGTCTGCACTGCACCATCTGGCGGGAAGGCGAGCTCCTGGAAATGGACGTGGAGCTGATGGACACCAACGACCTCTACGGAGGATAACAGAATAATAAGAAAAAGGAGCTTCCGGGGGAAGCTCCTTTTTCTTTATGAGATAATAGTAAATAATGAATAATTGTTTAAAATTGAATCATCCCCGAAGGGGATACAATATCTGTTCACTGTTCACTGTTATCTGTTATCTTTTTATCATCCCCGAAGGGGATACAACAATTGGTCAGGTTTTTGCGGATTTTGGTTTGGCGTGTTTTCCGCCGGAGGGACGGTCCTTTCGCCGGAAGCTGACGGCCAGAGCCAGGCCGGTGAGGGCCAGGGCGGCGATCAGCGCATAGGCGCCGTACTTCATCGGCAGGAGGAAATGCCCGCCCCGTATGGACAGGAAGAAGCTCAAATAGGCGTAGTACCCCAGGAAAGAGGCAAAGGCCGTCAGCGGCGCGGTCAGGCAGAAGGGCCACATGGAGAAGGCCAGCACCAGAGACAGGAGGTCCGCCGGGAAAAAGTATCGGTCGTGCATGTGGGGCAGCAGGAAGGGAATGCCGATGGCCATGAGGAGCGCCAGACAGATCACGCTCCGATCCGTCAGCTCTCTGCGTTTGACAAAGGAGATGCCCAGCAGATTCAGGAGGAACAGAAAGGCCGCGACAATGCCGACGGTCGCCGCGCTCTGCTGCTGTTCTTCCGGAAGATCCCAGAAGATCGCAAAAACGGAGGCGGAGTTGTAGTTGAGGCTGGCCCCGGCCGATTCGGTGGTCCAGAAGTAATAGAATATCGTGTTGATCGGAGGCCTGCCCAGAAGAATTGCGGGCAGCAACAGCAACAGGTAAGCGAGGGGGAAGACAAACAAGTGCTTCCAGTTGTACTTTCCATAAAACCAGAGCACCGCAATCACCGGCAGGACAAAGATCGCCTGGAGCTTGAAGCCGAAGGAGAAGGCAAACATGGCCATGGAGAGGATGGGCCGATCTTTCAGCGCCAGCCAGAGCCCCAGCAGGGCCAGGGCCACATAAATGCTGTCACACTGCCCCCAGAGCGCCCCGTTGAGAAAGACGGTGGGCCAGAAGAGGACCGCAAAAAAGCAGCCCAGGCGCAGCGCCGTGTTTTTTGTGGCAAGGCTCACCAGCTTCATGGAGACCCAGGCCAGAATCACGTCGAAAAAGACGCTGAGCAGCTTGATGAGATACAGGTCCTTCACCGGCAGATAGGAGAACAGCGCCAAAAAATACAGGTAGGGGACATGATAGTTGCAGTAGGGCGGGTTGCTTGCGAAAGCGAGGAAGCCGCCGTTTTCCCGATAGAAGGAGACCCAGGCAGACAGAAACATCGTGTAGTCCCCGGTCTCGACGTCAAAAACGGAGGCGCGCAGCGCAAGGGCGAGAGACACCAGAACGGCGCAGAGCGCGGCCAGCCAGGGCTTTTTGAAGCAGCCCTCCCGCAGGAGCAGGCCCAGAGCCAGGGCGGCGATCAGGAGCAGGAGAAAGAGAGAAAGACCGTCTAACATAGGTTGACCTCAAAAAAACAAAGCGGGAGAGATCCTCCCGCAAAAAGTTTTGAAAATGATTGCGATTTCTTCTTGACAAAGATTAGTGAGAGATGGTAGAATATCTTGCTCTATGTGCAGGGGAGAGGGGGCATTCCCCCATGTTCCATCTGTGGATAGTATAGCATTATTCCCAACGTAAATCAATGCCGGGGGAGCGAAAAGTGGCAACAACCCCGGGCGTTCGTAAAAACGATAAGGAGAGTGCACCAATGCCAAAAGATGTTCTCTACGGCAAAACTCTTCGCAAGAGCTTTGCCCGCACCCCGGAGATCCAGGAGATGCCCAATCTGCTGGAGATCCAGAAGAGTTCCTACAAATGGTTTTTGGAGACCGGCCTGCGCGAGGTGTTCAAGGACGTGGACGCTGTGTCCGACTATACCGGCAATCTGGAACTGAGCTTCATCGACTACTCCATGGACGATAAGCCCAAGTACAACGAAGAGGAGTGCAAGGCCCGGGACGCTACCTATGCCAAGCCCCTGAAGGTCCGTGTGCGTCTTCACAACAGAGAGACCGACGAGCTGAAGGAGCAGGAGATCTTCATGGGAGATTTCCCCATCATGACCGACGGCGGCACCTTTATCATCAATGGCGCCGAGCGTGTCATCGTCTCCCAGATCGTCCGTTCTCCCGGCGTGTATTTTGACAAGACGCTGGACAAGTCCATGATCGCCATCTACGCCTCCACGGTGATCCCGTATCACGGCGCCTGGCTGGAGTATGAGACCGACGCCAACGACACCTTCAACGTCCGCATCGACAAAAACCGCAAGCTCCCCATCACCTGGTTCCTGAAGGCCATGGGCGCTTACGACGAGGCCAAGCCTGCCACCTGGCTCAGCTGTGTCAGCGCTCCCGAGGCGGGCGCGATCACCAATGAGCGTTTGAAGGAGATCTTCGGCGAGGACGAGCGCATCGTCTCCACCCTGGACAAGGACACCACTTCCTCCCGGGAAGAGTGCCTGATCGAGATCTACAAGAAGCTGCGTCCCGGCGATCCTCCCACGGTGGAGTCCGCGGAGACCCTGCTGGACAGCTTCTTCTATGACCGCCGCCGCTATGAGATCTCCAATGTCGGCCGCTACAAGTTCAACAAGAAGCTCTCCCTCTACCCCCGCATCGCCGGCTTCGAGCTGGCCGAGGCCGTGGCGGATCCCTTCACTGGCGAGCTGCTGGCTGAGCCCGGCACCGTCATCACCCGGGACATGGCCCGCAGGATCGCGGACGCCGGCGTCAACGGCGTGACCCTGAAAGCCGACGGCCGGAAGGTCCGCGTGTTCTCCAACGGCATGGTGGACATCCGCCGCTTCATCGACTTCGATCCCGCCGAGGTGGGCGTCAAGGAGCTGGTCCACGGCTGCTACATGCAGAAGCTCTGCGAGCAGTTCGAAGGCGAGGCCCTGAAGGAGGCCATCCGCGAGAATATCGACGTTCTGATCCCCAAGCACATCGTGGCGGACGATATTTTCTCTTCCGTCAACTACCTGAACGCCCTGGCCCACGGCGTCGGCGAGGCCGATGATATCGACCACCTGGGCAACCGACGGGTCCGCTGCGTGGGCGAGCTGCTGCAGAATCAGTTCCGCATCGGCTTCAGCCGCATGGAGCGTGTGATCCGCGAGCGCATGACCCTGCAGGATCTGGAGAATGTCACGCCCCAGAGCCTCATCAATATCCGTCCCGTCACCGCGGCCATCAAGGAGTTCTTCGGCTCCTCCCCCCTGAGCCAATTCATGGACCAGACCAACCCTCTGGCCGAGCTGACCCACAAGCGCCGTATGTCGGCCCTGGGCCCCGGCGGTTTGAGCCGCGAGCGTGCCAGCTTCGACGTGCGTGACGTGCACTACAGCCACTACGGCCGTCTGTGCCCCATCGAGACCCCTGAGGGTCCCAACATCGGCCTGATCAACTACCTGGCCTCCTATGCCCGCGCCAATGAGTACGGCTTCCTGGCCGCTCCCTACCGGAAGGTGGAGAAGGGCACCTGCCGCCTCACCGACGAGGTGGAGTATATGACCGCCGACCAGGAGGACCAGTATATCGTGGCCCAGGCCAGCGAGCCTGTGGACGAGAACGGCGTGCTCATCAACAAGCGCGTCACCGCCCGTCACCGCAATGATACCGTGGAAGTGAACCGGGAAGACGTGGACTATGTGGACGTCAGCCCCAAGATGATGATCTCCATCGCCACCGCCATGATCCCCTTCCTGGAGAACGACGACGCCAACCGCGCCCTGATGGGCGCCAACATGCAGCGCCAGGCCGTGCCTCTGATGACCACCCAGGCCCCCATCGTGGCCACCGGCATCGAGCACAAGTGCGCGGTGGACTCCGGCGTCTGCGTCCTGGCCGAGGGCGACGGTATCGTCACCCGGGTGGACGCCAACTACATCACCGTGCGCTACGACTCCGGTGAAGTGAAGGACTACAAGCTCATCAAGTTTGCCCGGTCCAACCAGGGCACCTGCATCAACCAGCGTCCCATCGTCTCCGCCGGGCAGCGGATCCAGAAGGGCGACGTTCTGGCTGACGGTCCCAGCACCTCCAACGGCGAGATCTCCCTGGGCAAGAACATCCTGGTGGGCTACATGAACTGGGAAGGCTACAACTACGAGGACGCCATCCTGCTCAACGAGCGCCTGGTCATGGAGGACGTGTTCACTTCCATCCACGTGGAAGAGTACGAGTGCGACGCCCGGGACACCAAGCTGGGACCCGAGGAGATCACCCGGGACATTCCCGGCGTGGGCGACGACGCGCTGAAGTATCTGGACGAGCGCGGCATCATCATGGTGGGCGCCGAGGTCACCGCCGGCGACATCCTGGTGGGCAAGGTCACCCCCAAGGGCGAGACCGATCTGACCGCCGAGGAGCGCCTGCTGCGCGCCATCTTCGGCGAGAAGGCGAGAGAAGTCCGCGACACCTCCCTGAAGGTGCCCCACGGCGAGAGCGGCATCATCGTGGACGTGAAGGTCTTCACCCGGGACGCCGGGGATGAGATGAATCCCGGCGTGAACCAGGTGGTCCGCGTCTACATCGCCCAGAAGCGCAAGATCTCCGTGGGCGACAAGATGGCCGGCCGCCACGGCAACAAGGGCGTCGTGTCCCGCATCCTGCCCCGCGAGGATATGCCCTACCTGCCCGACGGCACCCCGCTGGACATCGTGCTGAACCCCCTGGGCGTGCCCTCCCGTATGAACATCGGTCAGGTGCTGGAGGTCCACCTGGGCTACGCGGCCCAGGCTCTGGGCTGGAAGGTCGCCACGCCGACCTTCAACGGCGCCAACGAGACCACCATCCGCGAGACCCTGAAGCTGGCCGGCCTCCGCGAGGACGGCAAGAGCGAGATGTACGACGGCCGCACCGGCGAGAAGTTTGACAACGACGTCACCGTTGGCTGGGTGTACTTCCTCAAGCTCCACCACCTGGTGGACGACAAGATCCACGCCCGTTCCACCGGCCCCTACAGCCTGGTCACCCAGCAGCCTCTGGGCGGCAAGGCCCAGTTCGGCGGCCAGCGCTTCGGCGAAATGGAGGTCTGGGCCCTGGAGGCTTACGGCGCGGCCTACACCCTGCAGGAGATTCTGACCGTCAAGTCCGACGACGTGACCGGTCGTGTGAAGACCTACGAGGCCATCGTCAAGGGCAACAACATTCCCCAGCCCGGCGTGCCCGAAAGCTTTAAGGTCCTGGTCAAGGAGCTGCAGAGCCTGTGCCTGAACGTGACGGTCCTGGACGAGCAGGGCCAGGAGATCGAGCTGAAGGACGACGATGACGACGATTTCATCCCCGATATGAAGGATGAGATGTACGCTGCCGACGACGGCGAGATCGAGGCCGGCGGCTTTACCATCGAAGACGTACCCGAGGAGGAGTTCGGCGGCGACTTCGGCATGGATTTTGACAGCGATGAAGAGGAGGATCTGTGATGAGCTACACACCTTTTGACGCCATTCAAATCGGCATCGCCTCTCCGGAAATGATCCTCAGCTGGTCCCACGGTGAAGTGAAGAAGCCGGAGACCATCAACTACCGCACCCTGAAGCCCGAGCGGGACGGCCTGTTCTGCGAGCGCATCTTTGGACCCACCAAGGACTGGGAGTGCCACTGCGGCAAGTACAAGAAGATCCGCTACAAGGGCAAGATCTGCGACCGCTGCGGCGTCGAGGTCACCAAGGCCAAGGTCCGCCGGGAGCGCATGGGCCATATCGAGCTGGCCGCCCCAGTGAGCCATATCTGGTATTTCAAGGGCATCCCCAGCCGCATCGGTCTGATGCTGGACCTGACCCCCCGCACCCTGGAGAAGGTCCTGTACTTTGCCAACTATATCGTCATTGACCCCGGCTTCGCCCCGCTGCAGAAGTGCCAGATCCTTACCGAGAAAGAGTATCGGGAGATGCGCGAGAAGTACGAGGACGACTTCAAGGCCGGCATCGGCGCCGAGGCCATCAAGGAGCTGCTGCAGCAGATCGACTGCGATCAGCTGGCTCAGGAGCTGCGGGAGGATCTGAAGGCCGCCAGCGGCCAGAAGAAGGCCAAGATCGTCAAGCGCCTGGAGGCTGTAGAGGCTTTCCGTCTCAGCGGCAACCGGCCCGAGTGGATGATCATCGACATCCTGCCGGTGATCCCGCCGGAGATCCGCCCCATGGTCCAGCTGGACGGCGGCCGTTTCGCCACCTCCGACCTGAACGACCTGTACCGCCGGGTCATCAACCGCAACAACCGCCTGAAGAGGCTCCAGCAGCTCAACGCCCCCGATATCATCGTGCGCAACGAGAAGCGGATGCTCCAGGAGGCGGTGGACGCCCTGATCGACAACGGCCGCCGCGGCCGTGCCGTCACCGGCGCCAACTCCCGCGCCCTCAAGTCCCTGAGCGATATGCTCAAGGGCAAGCAGGGCCGCTTCCGCCAGAACTTGCTGGGCAAGCGCGTGGACTACTCCGGCCGTTCCGTTATCGTGGTCGGCCCGGACCTGAAGATCTATCAGTGCGGCGTGCCCAAGGAGATGGCTATCGAGCTCTTCCGCCCCTTCGTCATGAAGAAGCTGGTGGAGGACGGCGTTGCCAACAACATCAAGTCCGCCAAGAAGATGGTGGACAAGCAGCGTACCGAGGTGTGGGACGCTCTGGAGGACGTGATCAAGGAGCACCCCGTGCTGCTCAACCGCGCCCCCACCCTGCACCGTCTGGGCATCCAGGCCTTCGAGCCCATCCTGGTGGAGGGCCGCGCCCTGCGGCTGCACCCCCTGGTCTGCACCGCCTACAACGCGGACTTTGACGGCGACCAGATGGCCATCCACGTGCCTCTGAGCGCCGAGGCCCAGGCCGAGGCACGCATCCTCATGCTCTCCGCCAACAACCTGCTCCGGCCCCAGGACGGTCACCCCGTCACGGTCCCGACCCAGGACATGATCCTCGGTTCCTACTATCTGACCATGATCCGCATCGGCAAGGCCGAAAAGGGCGCCGAGCAGCTGATCGTGGACGATCCCGGCGATTCCGGCCTGGAGAGCGGCGTCATCGCCGACGGAGACGAGATCTATGCCCGGAACCTGGCGATCAAGAGTTACAACGCCGAGGCCGCCGAGTACAACAAGAGCCTGAATAAGCGGAAAGAGGAAGCGAAGAACAAGGGCGAGGCCTTTGATGAGAATGCGCCGGAGAATCAGCCCAAGCCGCTGAAGGCGCTGGCCACCTACAAGCCCACCCGCATGTACCGCGACGCCAACGAGGCCATCATGGCCTATAACGAGGGCGACGTGGGCCTCCACGCCCCCATCCGCCTGCGGGTCACCAAGACCGTCGACGGCGCCGAGGTCAAGCGCACCATCGTCACCACCGTGGGCCGCATCATCTTCAACGAGCCGATCCCCCAGGACCTGGGCTATGTGGACCGCAACGATCCCGAGCACATGTTCGATCACGAGATCAGCTTCCAGGTGGGCAAGAAGCAGCTGGGAGACATCATCGACCGCTGCATCCAGAAGTACGGCTTCACCATCTCCGCAGAGGTGCTGGACAGCATCAAGGCTCTGGGCTACAAGTACTCCACCAAGGGCGCCATCACCATCTCCGTGGCGGACATGACCGTGCCCAGCGCCAAGTACGAGATGATCAAGGCCACCGAGCAGGAAGTGGTGCGCATCGAGAGCTTGTTCAAGCACGGCTACCTCACCGACGGAGAGCGCTACAAGCTGGTCGTCGAGGAGTGGGAAAAGACCACCAAGAAGGTCACGGACGCCCTCAGCAACGTGCTGGACGAGTACAACCCCATCTATATGATGGCGGACTCCGGCGCCCGCGGCTCCATGAACCAGATCCGTCAGCTGGCCGGTATGCGCGGTCTGATGGCCAACACCTCCGGCAAGACCATTGAGATCCCCATCAAGTCCAACTTCCGCGAAGGCCTGAGCGTTCTGGAGTACTTCATCTCCACCAGAGGCGCCCGCAAGGGCATGGCGGATACCGCTCTGCGTACCGCTGACTCCGGTTACCTGACCCGCCGTATGGTCGACGTCTGCCAGGACGTGATCATCCGCGAGGAAGACTGCGGCACCACCGAAGGCGTCTGGGCCTCCGCGGTGTACGACCGGGGCCAGGCCGTGAAGAGCTTCGGCACCGCCATCCAGGGCCGCTTCCCCGCTGTTCCCATCACCGATCCGGAGACCGGAGAGCTGCTCTTCGGCACCGATCACATGCTCATGCCTGAGGACGCCAAGGTCCTGGAGGCCCACGGCATCCACCGCGCCTATATCCGCAGCGTCCTGACCTGCGAGGCTCGGGTGGGCGTCTGTGCCCGCTGCTACGGCATCAACCTGGCCATTGGCCGCCCGGTGAACGCCGGCGAGGCGGTGGGCGTCATTGCCGCCCAGTCCATCGGCGAACCCGGTACCCAGCTGACCATGCGTACCTTCCACACCGGCGGCGTAGCCGGCGACGATATCACCCAGGGTCTTCCCCGTGTGGAAGAGCTGTTCGAGGCCCGCAAGCCCAAGAAGATGGCGATCCTGTCCGAGACCTCCGGCACCGTCAGCATCGAGGAGGCCAAGAAGGGCGTCATGTACGCCATCACCGTCACCAACGAGGAAGAGGGAAGCACCAATGTCTATACGGTGCCCCACTCCGCCGGCGTCCTGGTGCACAACGGCGACCATGTGGACCGGGGCCAGGAGCTGACCTCCGGCGCGCTGAATCCCCATGACGTGCTCCGCATCCGCGGCGTCAACGACGACGAGTTCGGCCGTCAGGGCGTGCGCAGCTATATCACCAGCGAGGTCCAGAAGGTGTACCGTCAGCAGGGCGTGGATATCAACGACAAGCACATCGAGGTCATCGTGCGTCAGATGATGCGCAAGGTGAAGATCGACGATGCCGGCAGCACGGATCTGCTTTCCGGCGCCACCGTGGATATCGGCATCCTGAAGGAAGCCAACCGGAAGGTCGACGAGCGCATCAAGGCAGGGGAGGAGGGCCTGCAGAAGGCCACCTACACCCAGCTGCTGCTGGGCATCACCAAGGCCTCTCTGGCTACGGACAGCTGGATGTCCGCCGCCTCCTTCCAGGAGACCACCAAGGTCCTCACCGACGCCGCCATCAAGGGCAAGGTGGACCGCCTGGTGGGCCTGAAGGAAAACGTCATCATCGGCAAGCTGATCCCCGCCGGCTCCGGCCTGGCCGTGTACCGGGACTTCGAGGAGCAGACCGACGAGACCATCGAGGCCGAGCCCGAGGAGTACGTGGACCTGACCGCCCTGGTCAACAAGTCCAACGCGCTCTGAGCCCCTCATTTGAAAAACAGCAGGAGATGATAAGTCTCCTGCTGTTTTTTCGCGCCTGTCGATCTGCGCCGCCGCCTGTCCCGCACTCGTAGCGCCGAGCATTGCTCGGCGTCGTTTCGTATCGGCCTTTATCCTAAAGCCGTAGGGGAGGGGCTTGCCCCCTCCCGCCGCTCCTCACCGACGCCTCGTCTTCCTCTGTAGGGGCCGACGCCCTCGGCGGCCCATTAACCTCCCCTTTGCGAGGGGTCTTGGGTGTGTCGCGGCGCGTCTCACGCAAGCGCCGTGACGGAGGGGTTGTGCCGGGTACGCCGATGCGCACCGTCGACCCGCAGCACCGGGTATTGCCCGGCGAAAACGGCATGTTTGTACGAAACGAGGAAACGCCGACCAATGGTCGGCGCTACGGGGGCGCCTGCCGTCCCGCGCCGCCGCCTGTCTGCGCCCGTAGGGGAGGGGCTTGCCCCTCCCGCCGCCCGTCCCGCGTCGTAGGGGCGACCTTTGGTCGCCCGCGTTCTTGCCTCTCCCACTGGGGGAGGTGTTGCCCGGCGTCTCACGCAAGCCGGGCGACGGAAGGGGTCCTCCGTCCCGCGCCGCCGCCCTCCCTGGCCCGTATCATCTTCCCCTCGCGGAAGGAAGACATACCACAGCTCTCCCTGCCGGAGAAAGGCCTTGCAAAAGGCGTTTGCGCCTCAACGTAGAACACTTTTTTTGAAAAAATTTTTTACAAAAATTCTTGACTTAATTTGTACATTATGCTAATATACAGTAGTTCGCGGCCTGAGACGCCCGAAGTGCGCCCAAATGCCCGAACCATCCTGAAAACTCCGGTTTTTCGGGGTTTTTCCAAACAGCTTTGAAGAAAGGAGGAACACAATGCCCACTTTTAACCAGCTCGTCAGAAAGGGCAGAGAGAAGGTCACCTACAAGTCCACTTCTCCCGCCATGCAGAAGGGAATGAACACTCTCAAGAACAGAGAGACCAACCTGAGCTCCCCCCAGAAGAGAGGCGTCTGCACCGCCGTGCGTACCTCGACTCCCAAGAAGCCCAACTCCGCTCTGCGTAAGATCGCGCGTGTCCGTCTGACCAATGGTTACGAGGTCACTGCCTACATTCCCGGTATCGGCCACAACCTGCAGGAGCACTCCGTCGTGATGATCCGCGGCGGTCGTGTCAAGGACCTGCCTGGTGTGCGTTACCACATCATCCGCGGCAAACTGGACGCCCAGGGTGTCAATGGTCGTAAGCAGGCCCGTTCCAGGTACGGCACCAAGAAACCCAAAGCTGCGAAGAAGAAGTAATTTTCCGACGCGGCAAACTTTGCCCTGTCGTTTGATATAAGTGAAACCCGATCATTGACTTTTAAGAATCCCCGTCATCGCGAAGCGATACCGAAATTCTTCACTGTTCTCTGTTCACTGTTCACTCTTACCAAGCCTCGGGGCGCAACGGACGTTAATTGCATACGTTCGAGTACCGATGATTCCATTTTTTAATGAAGGAGGGAAGCAACGTGCCCAAGAAATCTTGCCGGATCCTATGTATAACAGCGTTCTGGTGACCAAGCTCATCAACGGCGTTATGCTCGACGGCAAAAAGGGTGTTGCTCAGAAGGTCGTCTACGACGCTTTTGAGATCATCAAGGATAAGACCGGCAAGGAGCCCCTTGATGCATTCACCGAAGCTATGAACAATATCATGCCCGCGCTGGAGGTCAAGGCCCGTCGTGTCGGTGGCGCAACCTATCAGGTTCCTATCGAAGTTCGCCCTGCCCGCCGCCAGACCCTGGCTCTGCGCTGGCTGGTCGACTACAGCCGCAAGCGCAGCGAGAAGACCATGAAAGAGCGCCTCGCCGGCGAGATCATGGATGCCTGCAATAACCTCGGCAACGCCGTTAAAAAGCGCGAGGATATGCACAAGAACGCCGAAGCCAACAAGGCCTTCGCGCACTTCCGCTGGTAAGGCATACAGGAGTAACTCCCCATGCCCAGAAAATATTCACTCGAAAGAACCAGAAATATCGGCATTATGGCCCACATTGACGCGGGCAAGACCACGACCACCGAAAGGATCCTGTTCTACACCGGCGTCAACTACAAGCTCGGCGAGACCCATGAGGGCACCGCCACCATGGACTGGATGGAGCAGGAGCAGGAGAGAGGCATCACCATCACCTCCGCCGCTACTACCTGTTTCTGGCGGGATACCCGCATCAACATCATCGACACCCCGGGCCATGTGGACTTCACCGTGGAGGTCGAGCGCTCCCTGCGCGTGCTGGACGGCTGTGTGACCGTGCTGTGCGCCAAGGGCGGCGTCGAGCCTCAGTCCGAAACGGTCTGGAGACAGGCGGACCACTACAACGTCCCCCGGATGATCTACGTCAACAAGATGGACATCACCGGCGCGGACTTCTATCACGTGCTGGACATGGTGCGTGACCGTCTCAAGTGCAACGCCGTTCCCATTCAGCTCCCCATCGGCAGCGAGGAGAGCTTCGTGGGGATCATCGATCTGGTGGATATGAATGCGCGGATCTATCACGATGATCTGGGCGAGGTCATGACCACGGAGGAGATCCCCGCGGACATGATGGACCTGGCCCAGGAATATCGTGATAAACTCCTGGAAGCCGTTTCCGACTTCGACGACGAGATCATGGAGTTGTATCTCGACGGCGAAGACGTGCCCTCTGATCTGATCAGAGCGGCGATCCGGAAGGCCACGGTCACGGTGAAAATGGTCCCTGTGACCTGCGGCACTTCCTACAAAAACAAAGGCGTGCAGAAGCTGCTTGACGCCATCGTGGATTATATGCCCTCCCCGCTGGATGTTCCTCCGGTGGAAGGCAAGCATCCCCGGACCGACGCGATCGAACACCGCGCGGCCGACGATGACGCCCCCTTCTCGGCCCTGGCCTTCAAGATCATGACCGACCCCTATGTGGGCAAGCTTGGTTTCTTCCGTGTCTATTCCGGCACGCTGGAAACCGGCAAGACGGTCCTGAACTCCACCAAGGGCCACCGGGAGCGGCTGGGACGCATCCTGCAGATGCACGCCAATCACAGAGAAGACATTGACCAGGTCTGGTCCGGCGATATCGCCGCCGCGGTGGGGTTGAAGAACACCACCACCGGCGACACGCTCTGTGATGAAAAGCACCCCATCATCCTGGAATCCATGGAATTCCCCGAACCGGTCATCCGCGTGGCCATCGAGCCCAAGACGAAGGCTGGCCAGGAAAAAATGGCCATCGCTCTGCAGAAGTTGGCGGAGGAGGACCCCACCTTCAAGACCTATACGGACGAGGAGACGGGGCAGACCATCATCGCCGGCATGGGTGAGCTCCATTTGGAGATCATCGTGGACAGGCTCCTGCGGGAGTTCAAGGTGGAGGCCAACGTGGGCAAGCCTCAGGTTTCCTATAAGGAGACCATCAAGCGCTCCGCCACGGTGGATACCCGCTATGTCCGGCAGACCGGCGGCAAGGGCCAGTACGCCCATGTGAAGCTGATGGTGGAACCCAACGAGCCCGGCAAGGGCTATGAGTTCATCAACAAGGTCACCGGCGGGGCCATCCCCAAGGAATTCATCCCCTGCGTGGATCAGGGCATCCAGGGAGCGATGCTCTCCGGCGTCCTGGCGGGATACCAGGTTGTGGATGTGAAGGCGACGCTGCTGGACGGGTCCTTCCACGAGGTGGACTCTTCCGAGCTGGCCTTCAGGATCTGCGGCAGCATGGCTTTCAAGGAGGCCTGCCAGAAGGCGGAGCCCACCTTGCTGGAGCCGATTATGAAGGTGGTCGTCACCGCTCCGGAGGAGTACATGGGCGACGTGATGGGCGATCTCAACGCCCGCCGCGGTCAGATCCAGGGCTCCGAGATCCGCAACGGCGCCGCCATGATCGAGAGCAAGGTCCCGCTCTCCACCATGTTCGGCTACGCCACCGACCTTCGCAGCAAGACCCAGGGCCGGGCCACCTATGTGATGGAGCCCAGCCACTTCGTCGAGCTGCCCAAGAATTTGCAGGAATCCCTGGTGAACAGTCGCTTGGGTTTCTCAAATTTTAGATGGTAAGCACCCCAAACAAATCAGTTTTCTAAATTTTTTAGGAGGATATTAAAATGGCTAAACAGATGTACAACCGTTCCAAGCCCCATGTCAACATTGGCACCATCGGCCACATCGACCACGGCAAGACCACTCTGACCGCCGCCATCACCAAGTACCTGGCCCTGCAGGGCAAGGCTCAGTACACCGACTACGCCTCTATCGACAAGGCTCCCGAAGAGCGCGAGCGCGGCATCACCATCAACACCGCTCACGTTGAGTACGAGACCGAGAAGCGTCACTACGCTCACGTCGACTGCCCGGGCCACGCCGACTATATCAAGAACATGATCACCGGCGCTGCTCAGATGGACGGCGCTATCCTGGTCATCGCCGCCTCCGACGGCCCCATGGCTCAGACCCGTGAGCACCTGCTGCTGGCCCGTCAGGTGAACGTGCCCTCCGTGCTGGTCTTCCTGAACAAGTGCGACCAGGTCGACGACGAGGAGCTGCTGGAGCTGGTCGAGATGGAAGTTCGCGAGCTGCTCGACTTCTACGGCTTCCCTGGCGACGACACCCCCATCATCCGCGGTTCCGCTCTGAACGCTCTGGTTTGCGAGTCCAACGACCCCAATGATCCTGACTACGCCTGCATCAAGGAACTCATGGACGCTGTCGACACCTGGATCCCCACTCCCGACCGCAAGTCCGACCTGCCCTTCCTGATGCCCATCGAGGACGTCTTCACCATCTCCGGCCGCGGCACTGTCGTTACCGGTCGTGTGGAGCGCGGCCGCGTGAAGATCGGCGAC
>CACYLY010000009.1 GCA_902775355.1 Oscillospiraceae bacterium | reverse complement strand
GGGAGAAGGAGGACGCTTTTCTCCAACGTGTGCTGGAAACGGTGCAATGCGGGGTTCAAGCCAATCCGCTGACCGGTCTCGCGGCTCTGCTGCAAAGCGCCGCGCCTCCGGCAAAGGAAGACGCGGCGGTGCAAAACGATCTAGACACGGCGATGGATTTCATCAACGGGCTGTAAGGGCATACTAATTCCGGAATTGCTGTTGACATTATACCGGCTGACCGTTATAATATGTAGCAAAGGCAGGTGAGAGACGATGACGATACAGGACGTTTTGAAGCAAAAGCATATGAGCATTTACCGGCTCGCCAAGGTGAGCGAGGTTCCTTATGCCACGGTCAACGATATCTGCAACGGCAAGGCGCAGCTGGAAAAGTGCAGCGCGGAGACGATCTATCGCCTCGCCCATGCGCTGGACGTATCCATGGAGGATCTTCTGGCTCCCTGTTTCATCAAACGCAGCAGCTTTGAAAATTTCAAAAGCACGGTCTGCCATCGGGTGAAAGAGCTGGGTGATCTTGATTTCATCATGGACACGCTGGAGACCCAGGAGATCCGCACCTACTACGAGCGAAGATGGTATCCGGAGAGCCTGTATCTTCTGGCCATGCTGGATTATATCAGCCGGGAGAACGATATCCCTCTCTGTGACGACTATGACGATCTTCGCTGCTGCAGGCTGGAAAAGCCGATCTACCCGGCCAGTCTGCGGGCGGTATCGGCAGCCTCCAAGGACGACGCCGTTCTGCGGAAGGCGGCCATGACAGCTATCCCGGAGTTCAAACGCTTCAACATCATTGAAAACGAGGTAAGAAATGTCATCTGAAAAGCAGTTTGAGTTCACCAAGGACAACATTGACCTCTATCTGAAGGAGGTCGCCAAGGAGTATAGGAAGCAGGCGGGCAATAAAATGCCTGCCGAGCTCGTTTTGATCGGTGGAGCCTCTGTGCTGATCAACTACGGTTTTCGGAACATGACCACAGATATCGACGCGCTGATCCAGGCGGCGTCCGCCATGAAGGACGCAATCAACCGCGTCGGGGATCGCTATGATCTGCCGCACGGCTGGCTGAACGCGGACTTCACGAATACCGATTCCTACTCCGTCAAGCTGTCTCAGTTTTCCGTGTATTATAAGACCTACGCCAACATCGTGACCATCCGCACGGTCGAGGCGGAATACCTGATCGCCATGAAGCTCCGCTCCGGGCGGCAGTACAAGAGCGACCTGTCGGACATTTTGGGCATTCTTTCGGAGCATCAAAAGCGCGGGACGCCGATTTCGATGGAGCAGATCCGCAGGGCAGTGAGCGACCTCTACGGCGCCTGGGAATCGCTGCCGGAAACCTCGCAGGCGTTTATTGAAAACGTGATGGAGGACGGCCGCTTTGAAGAACTGTACGAGCAGACGGCAAGCGGCGAGAAGGAGGTCGGCGCGCTTCTTCTCCAGTTCGAGCAGAATTATCCCCATGTCGTAACGGGGAAAAATGTAAATGAGATCGCCGGAAATCTGCAAAAGAAAACAGATCGGGCTTCCATCCTCGCGAAGCTCCGGGAGAAGAACGCAGAGGTCGAGCAAAGCAAGACACCGCAGAAGCAGGAAGAGCCTGAGAGATAAGGATACCCAATACCATATCCGGCCGGGAGTGATACCACAGAAGTATCATTCTCGGCCGTTTTTACTACCATTTTTCAAATCCAAAACGCGCAGATACCGTTTGCCTCGACGATTGATACCAATGTCAGGAAAAGCGGTATCTGCGTTCATTATTTCTGATACCAAAGGAGGTTTTTGCCATGACAGAAGACGAAAAGAAGCTGCTTCAAGCCAAGCACCGGCTGGAGGAAGCGCAGGCCAGAAGCAGGGTGAAAGAACGGAAAGCCCGGACAAGGCGGCTGATCCAGGAGGGTGCTATTCTGGAGAAGGTCTATCCGGCTGCGGCTGAGATGGACCTGGAAAAACTGGAGGACTTTTTACTATGGGCATTACGTTGAGCACGACGGGGGCGTTCCGGGAAACCGGAGCGTCCTTCTTTTTATCCCGAAGGGCGCACTTATTCACCACCTGCGAAGCAGGCGGTGGTATCCCTCCCTTTGGTCGGGCCGTGCGCTCTGCGAGGCGGATCGCGCTCTCTGCAGAGAGCGCCAGACAATGCTGCCGAAGCTGCAGCTACGGTCATCATTGCCTGCGCGAAGAAACGGTGCGCCGTTTCTCCGCCTGCGAAAACCTGCCACCGGCAGCTTTGTCGCAGAGGCCGGGGCGGTCATTTTTGACCTTTCCCGGCTTTCTCTTTTGCGAAAGAGAAACAGAAAAAGGTTGGAGGTGAACACGATTGGCAATCTACCACTTGGAGGCGAAGGTCGTGAGCCGTGGCACAGGCCGATCTGCCTGCGCAGCCTCAGCCTATATGAGCTGCTCCGCCATCTACAACGACTACGACGGCGTACAGCATGACTATACCCGCAAGCAGGGGCTTGTCTGGGAGCAGGTCTTTCTCCCTGACTGTGCGCCTGCGGAGTGGCAAGACCGCGCCGTTCTCTGGAACGCCGTGGAGGAAGCCGAGAAAACAAAAGACAGCAGACTGGCCCGTGAGTTCGTCGTCGCCCTGCCCGTTGAGCTGAGCCCGGAGCAATGGAAGGAGCTGCTTTCGGATTTCATTCAGGGCAGCTCCGTGTCTGACGGCATGTGCGCCGACGTGGCGATCCACGACCCGGACCCGCCCGGCCACAATCCCCACGCCCATATCCTGCTGACCGTGAGGCCCCTGAACCCGGACGGTAGCTGGCAGTACAAGACTGAAAAGGAATATCTCTGTGTTCGCAACGACGAGGAGCGCGGCTTTACCGCCGTCGAGTTCAAGGAGGCGCAGGCTGAGGGATGGGAAAAGCAGTACCCGTACAAGGTCGGGAGAAAGAAGGTATATCTGGCGCCCTCGGAGGCGGAGGCCAAAGGCTATGAACGCGCCTCCAAGCATCCGAAAAGCACCAAATACGGCAGGCGAAACCCGATCTCCGAACGCTGGAACAGCGACGAGCAGCTTGTCCTCTGGCGGGAGGCCTGGGCTAACGCCGTCAATCGTTCTCTTGATCGGTACGGCTTTGACGAGCGTGTGGACCACCGGAGCAACGCCGCCCGTGGCCTTGACGAACAGCCCACTGTCCATGAGGGCGTGATCGCCCGCGCGCTGGAGAAGAAAGGGATCGTCTCTGACCGCTGCGAGCTGAACCGGCAGATTAAGCGGGACAACGCCCTTCTCCGGGAGCTCAAGGCCCAGGTGAAGAAGCTGATGCAGGCGGTCAAGAACTCCATCCCGTCGCTTGCCGAAGCCATGGAATCCGTGCGGGGAAAGATGATCCTGTTCCTGTACCAGCTCCGCTATATCACCGGAGGCAAGAACCGGCTCCCAAAGAACCTGAATATTATGAACGACAAGCTGGAGGAATACGTCAGGATCGCCGGGGAAATCAAGGAAAAGAGCAAGGATCGGAGTGCGCTGCTTGCCGAGAAGAAAGCGACGCCTGCTATCAATATCCTGAAGCACCGTGACCTGTCCCGCCGCATTGCGGAGCTGACGGAGGATCTGGAGGAGCTTCGGTCCGAAAAGACAGTGCTTCTCGCTTCCATGGAATATGCGTCGGATACGCCGCTCTCCGCTGTCCGCAAGGATGTGGCGGCGATAGAGGCCAACCTGAAAAAGCTGGAGCAGCAGGAGCAGAGGTACATCGCCGAGCTGAACACGGCCCTTTCGGAATACGAGGAGCCGAAAGCCCAGGCGGCGGATTTCGATCCCGACGAGCTTGCCATGGCGCAGCTCGCCATCCGCCCGGAGAAGGAAGCCTCTGTCCAGAGCAAGGTCAGGGAGACCTATGGGGACAAATATGATTTCTGGGCAATGATCGGCGCGCAGAAAGATGCTTCCCGGATGCTGAACGAGGAAGGCCCTCATGCCATCCGGGAACGGGTACATCGGAAGGAACAGGAACGGCAAAGGGAAAACCGGGAGCCGGTTCTACAGCACAGGAAAAAAGATCGTGGATGGGAGCGGTAATACGCCCGCTCCCATTTTCAGCCATCTATAATCTTTATATTAAAAAATGTCCAGTTGGTTTATTATCCCGTGTAACTTAGTATTCATGGCGTGAATAGCCTCTGAATCAAATTGAAGAACCTCCATAATCTCCCGGATCGTGCTTTCGGAGATAGCTGAAGTCAGTCCTTCAACAGAAAAACCCCGTTCAGCCGCTATCGCTGCAATTCCGTCATATAGAGGTTTTAACAAATCCTGAACCTCTGCAGATTGCTTTCGGATATGCCCAAGTGATCCCATGGCAGACGAACAGGATTTTTGTCATGACGTGGATTCACCTCGAATATCGTGGTTTTTCTTGATTCCTCAAGGCTTTCCGGGCTTTTGACCTCTTGCAGGGTTTTGGCTTATTGTTGCCTTTCGAAACCTATCATTTTGATAGCGTCTTTCGGAGAAACGTCGCTGCGGCGGGACGGGGGATTTATATACCTCTTGTTCCGCCGGAAGCGCGTGCTGCATTTCATTTCGCACTTGCTTCCTTTTTGAAATTGACAGCCGATCCCTGCGTGTCGTTCGCAGTTGTTGGCTGCCATTTTCACCGGGCAAAGGTGTGCTGCCCAGCGGGTGGCATCACCCCTTTGTCCGCCTCGCGGAACAAAAGGTATAACGCACTAGACCTTGTGAGCAAGATCGTGTGCCAAAGGCAGACTTCCACAGCCCTCCTTTGGAAACCTCCCGGGTACCGGCAACAGCATTTCCTCACGTCGGACAGAAATGCTTTTTTCCGGTATTCATTTTCGCTCGCAGGCTGCAAAACGCAATCGTGCTTTTTGTAGTCGCTCTCGAAAATGAAAAGAGCGGATCGGGATTGCACTTTTTTCGTGTGTGGTTCCGATCCGCTTTTGGGGATGCGAGGGATGCAGCCTGTTCATATGAATCACGCCCTGCATGACAGCATGCAGGGCGTGACCCATGAAAAAGGAGTGAGGATAGGGAAAAGCTTGCACTCTGATTTTAGAATTCCAGGTTTTTGTCGTTCTCCTTGCTGAACACGTGCGCGACATTGCCATTGAAGCCGAACTGGACGGTGTCGCCCATGCGGAAGTTCTCCTTCAGGCCGACCGTGGGGACGATGACGATAACGTCACGGCCCTCGGCAGTGAGATGCAGATGCACGGAGGAGCCCATCATCTCGCTCACGTCCACGCGAGCCTTCACGCCGTCCTGCACCAGATCAGTGTGCTCGGGACGTACGCCCAGGGTAATCGGCTGAGACTGCACGTCGTTGGCAAGCAGCCGCGCTTCCTTCTCGGGGTCGAGTTCTACCTTGTAACCGGCGAGTTCCACGAAGAACTTGCTGCCCTCGCGGATGAGTTGGGCGTCGAAGAAGTTCATGACGGGCATGCCGATGAAGCCGGCCACGAACAGGTTCGCGGGATGGTTGAAGACCTCCTGGGGAGTGCCGATCTGCTGGATGTAGCCGTCCTTCATGATGACGATCCGGTCGCCCAGGGTCATGGCTTCGGTCTGGTCGTGGGTGACGTAGATAAAGGTGGTATCGATACGCTCGCGGAGCTTGATGATCTCGGCGCGCATCTCGTTTCTCAGCTTGGCATCCAGGTTGCTGAGAGGCTCGTCCATCAGCATGACCTTGGGGGCGCGGACAATGGCACGGCCGATGGCCACGCGCTGCCGCTGGCCGCCGGACAGAGCCTTCGGCTTGCGGTCCAGATACTGGGTGATGTCCAGGATCTCGGCGGCCTCGCGGACCTTCTGGTTGATGATGTCCTTGGGCGTATGGCGCAGCTTCAGAGAGAAGGCCATGTTCTCATACACGGTCATGTGGGGGTACAGCGCGTAGTTCTGGAAGACCATTGCAATGTCGCGATCCTTCGGGGCGATATCGTTGACGACCTTGCCGTCGATTACGAGCTCACCGTCGGAGATCTCTTCAAGACCCGCGACCATTCGCAGGGTGGTGGACTTGCCGCAGCCGGAAGGGCCGACCAACACGATGAATTCCTTATCGGCAATATCCAGATTGAAGGCCTGGACAGCCACAACGCCCTCATCGGTGATCTGGAGATTGACCTTTTTCTTCTCGGGCTCATCCGCCTTTTTCTTGCTTTTTTTCTTTTGTTCGCCGCTGACAAAGGGGTACACTTTCTTGATGTTTTTCAGTTGAACAGTCGCCATATAATTTGCTCCGGACACATGGCCTCCGCCGGATGTGCCCTCGCACGGGTTGTGCCTCGTGCTTTACGACAGGTCTCCACGCTGCCGCACCGCGAGCAAGCGGGTTTTATCCTCCTTTTTTCACGTCCCGCCGACCAGAAAAGTGGAGTGGCCGGAGGTCATGGAAATTGAATTAGTGTTAGTCGAAAATCGATTCCATCGTCGCCACATAGATGCCGACGATCGTGACCTCACCCTCGGCAAAGAGGCTGATGGCCTGAGAATTGTGGTCCTCGGGATAGGCGCGGATGCTGATGACCTTGGAGTCTTCAAAGAAGGCCTCCACCAGCGAGCGGTCCAGATAGATCTCCACCGACAGGATATCGTCCCCGTTCGTCAGCGGGCCAGAGACGGCCTTGGCCTTGCAGCCCTCGCCCTTGTTCTCGGTGCGGCCCTGGATCAGCCCCTCGGCCGCGTTGTAGCTGAGACTGGTCTCATCCCAGCGGCCGCCCTGCAGCATGGTGATGCCGAAGGACTCGGCCTTGCTCACATCCACGTCCATGCGGATATAGAGCATATCCTCCTTCACGTCCGCCAGCTTCGCGTTGGCGGCGTCCAGGCTGAGGTTGCTCTCGTCGATGAGCACCTGTCCCTCGAGCGTGTGCAGCGCCTCAATGGGCTCGATGCAGAGGTCGGTGCCCTCGTCATTCAGCCAGATGCGCCGGGCCAGACCGACGGTGTGCGCCCAGCCGGAAGCGCCCTGCTCGGCGGCGCCCCGCTGATCCTGCATGATGGAGAACATATAGATGTTCTCGCTGACGGGATCGACGATGCAGCTCGGTCCGGTGAAGACATTGGCGCCGTAGTCCAGCAGATGGGGCTCGCCCCGGAAGGCCTCGTCCGGGGTGAACTTGCCGGTCTCCAGGTCGAAGTCTCCCAGCCAGTAATAGACCTTGTTGTCGGCAATGCTGGCGGGAGCCGGGGAGATCTCGAAGAAGTACTTGGTGACCGTGCCCGCCTCATTGCTCACGGGCAGGATGATGGGCAGCTCCCAGCTGGTGCCGTAGAGGGCGGACTGGTTCTCCATCTCATAGACCGGTCCTCTGTACTGCCAGTCCATGTCGACTTCCCCGTCCTTCAGCTCCAGGGTGTCCGTCGTGTAGAGCAGGGCGGTGCCGCCCTTGGTCTTGGCGCTGCCGGAGCAGATCAGCATGCACCAGGTGCCCCCCTCTTTCCAGATATGGGGATCCCGGAACTCGCCGGGACGGCCCTGACCCTGCTTCTGGATCAGCGCCAGCTCATCCGCGACGATCCATTCGGTCAGCTCCGGATCGCTCAGATCCGCGGGCCAGGCCACGCCGATATTCTGGTTGGAAATGAGGCCTTCCACCTCACGGAAGCTGTCGTTGCCAGCGGTGAAGAACAGCAGCGGGACGCCGTTTTTGTCCAGAGTCGCGCCGCCGGACCACACGCCGTCGGGAACCACGCTGTCCTCCATGGGCACGATGGCCTCCTTCACGGGCTTCCAGTTCACCATGTCGGTGCTCACCAGATGCCCCCAGCAGATATTGCGCCAGTAGGAGCCGGTCATGTTCTCCTGGAAGAAGAGATGGTACATGCCGTTGTAGTATACCGGCGCGTGGGGCTCGTTCATCCAGAACTGGTAAGGTCCGCCGTGGAACTGGGGCCGGGTGAAGTCGCCGCCCAGGATGTTCTGCAGCCAGATATCCTCGAAGGCGATCTCTGGCACAGAGACGCTGTTATAGTAGTCGGCGATTTCCTTCTCGCTGAGGGCGGCGGAATAGAGCTTCAGCTCGTCGATCAGGCCGCTGGCCACGTTGAGGTAGCCCGCCGTCAGCCGCTCGGCCTCGCCGTTGCGTCCCACCAGCAGCGGGGCGCGTTTGGCCGGGGCGATGGCGGCGTCCTTGGGCACGGAGCGGGAGGAGATCAGCTCGCCGTTCAGGTACAGGCACATTTCGCCAGCCTCCGCGTCAAAAGTGGCCGTGACGTAGTTCCACTTGTAGCGCTGCAGATTGTCGCCGTTGGACCAGACCGTGAGCCATTCGTCCCCGGTGCCCACCTGGAAGGTCAGGCGGCCAAAGCGCTCATAGCCCAGCAGGAAGCCCTGCTTCTGCTCCTTGTTGGACTGGCTGACGATGCCGGTGGGCGCGTCCGTGCCGTTGTCGGCGGCGTTGGGATCGTCCCACTCGAACATGCGCGGCGCGATCCAGACCGAAACGGTCAGGGCGCTGCCCTCAACGGTGATGTCGTTGCGGTTATAGCTGAGGTAGGTGGAGCTTCCGTCCAGCAGCAGAGAGCCGCCGTCGATGCCGCTTGCGCGCCACTGCGGATCCTGGTCCTCCAGCTGATAGGCCGCGTGGGCCAGTTCGTAATTCAAGGCGGTGTCCGGGAGCTTCCCGGCCGAATCCTTGACGGTCAGGCCCTGGCCCTCGTCAAAGCGCAGGTGTAGCAGCAGCGCGTCCTTGTGGGGTTCCGACGCGCCGCCTCCTCCGCAGGCGGCAAGACTCAGCGCCAGGCAGACCAGAAGCAGCAGGGAAAGCCATTGTTTCTTTTTCATATTTTCCTCCTATCGGATCCCTGCGGGGATCGCTTCAGGGATGCAGCGGGTCAAGGCGCGACGTCGTTCCCGGCGGCGGTCTCCTCCGGAATCGGGGTCTCGCCGGCTTCCGCTTCGGCGCTCTCCTCCGGGCTCGGGGTCTCGGCGGATTCCGCTTCGGCAGGCTCCTCCGTCTCCGCGGCAAGGGTCTCCGCGGGCTCCGTGCCGGAGTTGCCCTGGGCGGCAGGCGCCAGGTTTTCCGCGACGGTCCAGGGGATGTCCACGGTCTGATCGCTGGCTCCGTCCTTCACGGTGTCGTACTGGCTCGTCCAGTCCAGCGCCTCTTCATAATACGTCACGACCTCGTCGAAGAAGGCCTGGGCCCAGCCGGCGGCAGGCTCATCGCACAGTTCGATGACCAGCACCTGGCCAAGATACGCGCTCATGTCCATCACATAGGTGCCCATGTCAGCCCAGGAGCCGCCCTCGGACAGGTGGGGGAAGCCTGCGTCATGGAAGCGGTTCTGCTTGAAATAGCCCACCAGCGTGTCGTCCTCGGTGTAGATCCGGACGGCGGCGGCGTTGCCGCCCATGCGCACACTCATAAAGCCGCAGCCGCCCAGGGTAAAGGACGTAGAGCGGAGCGACCAGGTCTCCCCCTCGGGGATGCCGGTGGCCCAGCCGTCCAGGTGGTAGTCGCCGGCCTGGTTATAGGGCATCTGCTCTCCCCAGTAGGTTTCCGCGGAGATCACGCCGTGGGGATCGTCGCCCCAGTTGCCGGAGCTGGGGGTCCAGCCGGTCAGATCGCCGGTCTCGAAGCCGGGGTTGACGATGTTGTACTCGCCCGGATCCTCCGGTTCCTCGGCGGGCTTCTGTGAATTCTCGGCCATGGTCCAGGGGATCTGGACCTGTTCGTCGGAGCCGCCGTCCTTCACGGTGTCGGCAGAGCCGGACACGTCGGGCGCTGTCTCGTAATAGGTCACGACCTCGTCGAAGAAGGCCTGGGCCCAGCCGGCGGCGGGCTCGTCACAGAGCTCGATGTACAGCTCCTCCCCCAGGTACTCGGACATGTCCATCACATAAGTGCCCATGTCCGCCCAGGAACCGCCGGCTCCCACGGAGGGGAAGTTTGCGTCGTTGAAGCGGCTCTGCTTGAAATGGCCGATCAGCGTGCCGTCGGCCTTGTAGACCTTCACGGCGGCGGCGTTGCCGCCCATGCGCACGCTCATCATGCCGGAGCCGCCCAAGGTAAAGGTAGAGGAGCGGATCGCCCAGGTGTCGTTTTCGGCGATGCCGTTTTTCCAGCCGTCCAGGTGATAGTTGCCGGCCTGGTTATAGGGCATCTGCTCCGCCCAATAGGTGGCGTCGCCGCTGACGCCCACGGGATGGCCGAACTGGTCCTTGGCCCAGTTGCCGGACACGGGCGTCCAGCCGGCCAGGGTGCCGGTCTCAAAGCCGCCGTTGACGACGGAGAACGGATTGGGCGCGTCCGGAACATACCAGGGATCCACCGGCGCGGGGGGAGGAGGCGGCGGATTCAGGATCTCATCGGCCTTGTTCTCCGCCAGGGTCCAGGGGATGTCCACCGTGTCCTCGGAAGCGCCGTCCTTCACGGTATCGAAGAGGCTCTCAAAATCCGGCGCGGTCTCGTAATAGGTGACGACCTCGTCGAAAAAGGCCTGGGCCCAGGCGTTGACCTTTTCGTCCCGCAGCTCGACATAGAGCTTTTCGCCCAGATGCTCGTGCAGATCGATGACGTAGGTGCCCATGTCCGCCCAGGAGCCGCCGTTTTTCAGGCTGGGGAAGCCCGCGTCGTGGAAGCGGGTCTGGGTGTAATAGCCGATCAGACTGTTGTCGTCGGCCTTGTAGATGCGCACCGCCGCGGAGTTGCCGCCCATGCGGAGGGTGATGAAGCCGGAGCCGCCCAGCGTAAAGGAGCTGGACTGGATGGCCCAGGTCTCGTTTTCGGGAATGCCGTTGTTCCAGCCGTCCAGATGGTAATTGCCGCCCTGGTTATAGGGCATCTCCTCCGCCCAGTAGCTGGCGTCGGAAATCACGCCCAGAGGCTTGCCGTTCTCGTCCCGGGCCCAGTTGTCCGGCACGGTCCAGCCGGTCAGATCGCCGGTCTCGAAATCGCCGTTGATGATGTTGAAGTCGTCCCCGTCGGCATAAGCAGCCGCGGAAAACGCGCAGAGAACAAGGATCGCCAACAGAAGAGAAAGAAGTTTTTTCAAGGAAAGAACGCCCCTTTCAAAGTATGTTGGGGCAGGGGAAGCTCCTTCCCCTGCCCCGTAAAGGTACTTACTTCAGGTTTGCAGCCAGCTGCCAGGGGATGTCGATCATCTCGTCGCTTCCGCCGTCTTTCACGGTGTCGGCCAGATTCTCGTAGTCGGGCGCGGTCTCGTAGAAGGTCACGATCTCATCAAAGAAAGCGTGAGCCCAGCCTGCGTCGATCACCTCATCCTCCAGGACGATGTAAAGCTCCTCGCCGATGTGATCGCTCAGGTCGATGACATAGGTGCCCATGTCGGCCCAGGAGCCGCCGGCGCCCACGGAGGGGAAGTTCTCGTCGCAGAAGCGGGTCTGCTTGTAGTAACCGATCTCGGTGCCGTCAGCCTGATAGACATGGACCGAGGCGGCGTTTCCGCCCATGCGGACAGAGATGAAGCCGGAGCCGCCCAGCACGAAGTTGGTGGAGCGCAGGGCCCAGCCCTCCGGCTCGCCGATGCCGGTGTTCCAGCCGTCCAGATGGAAGTCGCCGGCCTGGTTGTAGGGCAGCTCCTCGCCCCAGTAGTTCTGGGCGCTGATGACGCCGGGCAGCTGACCCTCGACCAGGGCCCAGTTGCCGCTCTCGACGGTCCAGCCGGCCAGGTTGCCGCTCTCGAAGCCGCCGTTGGCGATGGTGCTGTTGTCGGCCATGGCCACCACGGTGAAGCTGGCCTCGGCGGTCTTGTCGCCGCGCTTGGCGCCGTAGGTCACGGTGTAGAAGCCGGGCTCGCTCAGATCGAAGGCCTCGAAGCCCTCAGTGCTGTCATTGCCGTTGAAGCTGACCTTGGTGATGGCGACGGGAACGGTCTCGGAGCCGAAAGCCGCGGCGGCCTCGGCCACGAAGGCAGTCAGATCCACGGTGCCGCAGTCAACGACCTGGTTCTGGGCGTAGGCCGTGAAGGTCAGGGACTGGAGAGGCACGGGATAGGGATAGTTGCTGTAATAATTGCGCAGGCTGGTCAGATCGTCGTAGGAGGCGGAGGTATAGGTCTCGTTCTGGATTTTCTCCATCTGCTCGACCTCCAGCGCCGCGACCTCGTCCTTCGTCAGGGAGACACGGAAGTCGTCCACGTTGATGAAGGCAAAGCCGCCGTTGGAGCCGTCGTTGGCGTCCACGACCTTGATGTACACAACGCGGCCGATATACTCGCTGGCGTCCATGTAGAAGCGCAGCAGCGTCAGAGCAAGGGCCGGGTCGGAGAAGTAGATGTTCTCCTGCTTGATGAGCTCTTCGTCGGTGTTGCCGTCGCACAGCGCCACATAAGAGCCGCCGTTGCCGGAGCCCATCATGAAGGTAATGAAGCCGTCGCCGCCCAAGGTAAACTTGGTGGAGCGGATGGCGCCGGTCAGGTTCTCCTGGATGGCGCCGTTGTTGCTGCCGTCCAGATAGTACTCGCCCTCGCCGTAGACAGCGCGGTCGGTCCAGTAGTACTGGGAAGTGGGCACAATGGCAGCGCCGCTGAGCGCCGTGCCCTCCAGGATCATCCAGCCGGACAGGTCGCCGTTCTCAAAGCCGCCGTTTTGGATCGTGTTGGAGGTCTCGTCCTCTTCAAAGGGACGCGGACCGAACTCCTCGATCTGGCGTGCGTACTCGGCCTCGGCCGCCTTGACCTCGTCCTCGGTGGTGCAGACCTTGAAGGCGTCCAGGTTCAGCCAGGAGAAGTCGCTGCCATCGTCATTGTCGGTGGCAACGATGTAGATGTTCTTGCCGACGTAGGCGGAGAGGTCGACCGCCTTGGTGATCAGGTGCTCGGTGATGAACAGGCCATCGCAGTCAGCGTTGACCACGTGGGCAATGGGGGTGTCGTTTCCCTCTTCGAAGAAGTCCACATAGCACTTCTCAGTGTCCTTGCCGCCGCCCATCTTGAAGGTGATGAAGCCGTTGCCCCCGAGCTTGAACACATCGGAGGTCAGGGTGCCGCGCATGGCGGGGTTGCCGCCCTCGGAGCCGGCAAAGTAGTACTCGCCGCTTTTTTCCATGGGCGCGCCCTTGATTTTCTCGTTGTTGACCACGCCGCGGAAGTTGAAAGCCGCGTCGTGACGGGTCCAGCCGACCCATTTGCCCTCGCTGACTTCCTCAAAATCCCCGTTGACGATGTCTTCAGCTACGGCCGCCGCAGTGTCGCCGCCGCCGTTGGATGCGTCGCCGCAGGCCGCAAGGCCAAGGACCATGCTGAGGATCAGGAGTGCGGAAAGCAGTTTGACAAAACTCTTTTTCATCTTAGCTCCCTTTCGTTTTCCTATTCATGATTTGGTGGTTTGCTTGGGACTTTGGTTTGCTTGGGTGATTTGTTCATGTAACGTTTCACGGTGTTACAGCTTTACTATAGTATTCATTGTGTTCAATGTCAACAAATAATTGGATGAATCCACAAAAACCGTCATTTTGGGGTAAAACGCTTATTGCTATTTGTGCAATTCAACGTGAAACGTTATACGAAACAACAAATCATAACCACCACTGAAGTGGTGGTTTGCATGAGCCCTAGAAGGGCAAATTACAGGCAGAACCCCTTAAGGGGCATTGAAATTTGGCTCCCGCATTACCTTTACAGGCCGCCGCTAAAGCGGCCTGTTTTTATGCCTACTTATTCTTGCGACCCGTAAACGGGTCAACAAATTCCTTCATTGTCACTTGATCCATCAATTCATCTTCCTGCATCTGCGTGCGGATATATTCTGCTATCATTTTCTCGTTCTTCCCTACCGTATCCACGTAGTATCCCCTGCACCAGAAATGACGGCTCCCGTATTTGTATTTCAGATTTGCGTGTCGATCAAAAATCATCAACGTACTCTTCCCCTTGAGGAATCCCACAAATTGTGCTACACTCAACTGCGGTGGGATGCTCACTAACATATGGATATGATCCGGGCACGCCTCTGCCTCAATGATTTCCACACCTTTCTCCTCGCACAGTTTCCGCAGTATTACTCCTATGTCTGCCTTTAGCTGTCCGTAGATCACTTTTCTCCGGAACTTCGGTGCAAATACTATGTGGTACTGCAATCTCCATGTTGAGTGTGCGTTGTGATTTAGGTCGTTCTTTCCCATTCGTTTGTAACCTCCTGTGTTCTTGTGGTAACGCGGTCGCCAAACCTTTACCACTCTATCACGGGAGGTTGCTTTTGCTAAAGCTTTTTAATTCCCCCGGTAGAACCGGGGGTTTATTGCCCCTAAAGGTCCAATGAAACCCCGCGGCGTATGTTCACGCTGCGGGGTTTCCGATATCCGGTTCGTTTACTCTGCCATTTCCTCCAGCGTCGGCATGGCGGGGATGGCGCCGTGACGGCTGGTCGTGATCGAGGCGGCCCTGTTGGCAAAGCGCAGGATGCGCTCCAGTTCCTCTTCCATGAGCGTATCCAAACTTTTCAGACGAACAAGCTGCGAGAGCGCCGCACCGAAGAAAGTGTCGCCCGCGCCGTTGGTATCGCCGACCGTGACCCGGACGCCGGGCACATGCCCGATTCTGCCTCCGAAGCGATAGAATGCTCCGTTCGCGCCGAGCGTCACCAGAATGAGACGGATCCCTTTTTCGGCAAGACGTGCGCTGCCGCGCTCGGGATCGGTCAGTCCGGTCAGCAGGGGCAGCTCCTCGTCGGAGATCTTCAGAATGTCGACCAGCGGCAGCGGATCGCGCATCTGTCGGACAGCGGTCTCCTCGTCCGGCCAGAGGCTGGCGCGGTAATTGGGGTCATAGCTGATGAGTACGCCATGTGCCTTTGCCGTTTGTACCGCGCGCAGCGTCGCGCTGCGGCTGGGCTCGGCTGTGAGGCTCACAGAGCCGAAATGCAGAACGCAAGTGTTTTCCAGTAACTCCGCCGGTACGTCCTCGAAACGCAGATTGACGTCAGCGCTGGGATCTCGGTAAAAGCTGAAGCTGCGCTCGCCTCTTTCGTCCAGGGATACAATGGCCAGCGTCGTGTGCTGGGTCGGATCGACGGAAAGGCCCGTCACATCCACGCGGTTCTGTTCCAGCGTACGGCGCAGGAAACCGCCGTAGCTGTCGCGCCCCACCCGGCCAATGAAGGCGGTCTTCGCACCGAGCCTGGAAGCGGCCACAGCGAGATTGGCCGGCGCGCCGCCGGGATTGGCGTCAAAGCGGGGGATGCCCTGCTCCGTCAGTCCCGATTGGGTCAGATCGATCAGGATTTCGCCGATGGCGGTGATATCAGTCATGGGTCGCGTCCTCCTTTTGTGCTTCTTCTATCAGCTGCAGCACGGTTTCTTCCGTCCCGCGGGTAAAAGCGTCTTTTTTCAGCATGATGCCGGTTTTTTCCCGAGAGATGAGGAGCAGAAGGCTGTCCGTGTGCAGGATCTCCGCAATCTCCCCATAGGCCAGCGAGACCGTCCGCAGACCGGTATTGACCTCCAGATGCCCGATAAAAAAGTCCGTGATGCGCTCGGCCTCGGCAGAGCCGTTGTCCTCCATTGTCTTCCAGGCTCGCCTTGCCCTGCCGCGCGGCAGCAGCACAGCCAGCCAGAGCGAGACCGCAGCCAGCACGGCAAGCTCCATCAGCGCATAGGAGACGCTGCCGCTGCGCCGGACGGTCCAGACGCTCAGGGCAAGCCACAGCAGCGCAACGCCGATCAGGAGCTTCTTTACGGTCTTCCCGTAGGAAGCTGCGGATACGCGTCGCATGCCCTCATAAAACAGCGTTTTTGTCAGTATGAAGCGGTTTTCCGCCAGGATTGTTTTCAATCGCCCAGCCTCCCCGGAAATTTCTCTTCGATCTGCTCCTCAATGTGGAAATCTGCGTCCAGCGCCGGGTAAATGAGATGCAGCGCCACGAACAGGATGTACCACAACCCGATGAAAGGCACGACAAAGGCCGTCCAGGGCATGAAGAGCGCCAGCACCGACCACCACACGATCTGCAGCAAGGCGGAGAGCAGGACCTTGCCGAAGTGGAAAACGCTGAACAGCACCGCGTTTTTCACCTGCTGCGGTGCCTTCTGCTCAAAGGTCACCACTTGCGGCCACCAGGCCGTCAGCACCATGGTCCCCAAGAGGATCGAGAGCGCCAGAAGCAGCAGCGTCCCGATTGAGATCGGCGCCGCGCCCCAGAAGATCAGCGCGCCGGCGAACACGATCAGCGCGAGAAAAAGCCCCTGCACCGCGCCGGGCAGCAGGGAGGCCTTCCAATTCTGCCGGAAAGAACGCTTCCAGCAGACCGTCCAGTCACCTTTGTCGTCCCGCAGACGGCGCATGATCAGATCGGCCAGCCCGGCGTAGCCCGGTCCGGCGATCGCGCCGCCGATGAGGCCCGCGCCGATCACAGCCAGCGAACTTTTAGCGCCCACGGCATAGACGAGCCCTGCGGCCAACGGGATATGAAAAGCCAGCGCTATGAAGCCGACCAGGAAGAAAATCTTCCAGTTGGCCTCCAAAATCTCTTTATAACGGGCGAATCCGCCCTTTCTCACACCGGGGATGAAACGTTCTTCGTCGCCTCCAAAAAAAAGACCCATGCTCTGCTCCTATTCTCCGTAATGAAAACCGTTCAGAAACTGCTCCAGGATCACCTCCGGATCGCCCCCGAAGCTCTCCGTGCAGAGAAGCTCCGCGCTGATCGCAAGCTTGCCGCGCACGGCGAAGGCCGCCGCGCCGTGGGAATAAGGGTTCTCCGCTTTCGCGGCAAGCAGCAGCCAGGTCGAAAAGATCTGTCCGGCAGCGGAAAGCTCCTTGAATTCCCCGGTTTCGTAGCCCTGCGCCTCGCGCTCGATCCAGTCGTCCACGCTGGCTTTGGCATCTTCTTCGCTGCCGAAGCCCTTCAGCACCAGGAAGATCTGCGCGTCATAAACGGAGGCCTCCTGACCCTCGGCATTCGTAATCGCCTGCGGATCCGTGCCGCAGTTCCATACCGCGTACCAAATGGCGTTGACCGCCAGCGCGTCGTTGTACTCCCCAAGATAGAAGTCCTCCGGTGCTTCGATCGCCATCAGATCTTCGAAGCGCGTCCAGCTTTCATCCCATTCCGGATGTCTGTCCTCATGCTGCTTTCCGCATCCAGTGAGAAGGAGGGCGAGGACAAGCAGAAAGACGCCGATCGGCTTTTTCATCGTGCGGCTCCTTCCGTCAGTCTTTCCCAAAACAGCTCATTGCCGGCCTGCGCTTCGAGCTGCTTCTCATCATAGAAGCAGCGGCGGCCGAGATACAGGTTTTCAAAGACCGCCTGATCCACTTCGAGCCCTGCGAGCACCGGGCAGTCGCCCCAGCGGAAGACCTTGTCCGTGGCATCAAAGTCGTCTTCCTCCGGCGGCGTTCCGTCGGGGCGGGCAAAGATCTGATAACTGCGATGGATGCCCTTGGGGTCTTCGACGAGGAAAAGGTAGCTGTCGCCCGCGGTGATATCCGCCAAAAGCGTGGTGTCGGCGGCGTAGTTGTAGTAGATCGCGGTATCCAGATCGCCGCTGCGGTTCGTGGCGTACTGCCGCAGCTCCGCGACCGTCTTCCCGTCGCCGTTGCGGTCCTCCGCGAAGGCGGACAAGGCCGCTTCCAGTGCTTTGGCCTGATCCTCCGGCAGCGTGTCGCGCCCGACATAGGCTACGATCACATCCGGCTTCGTCTGCCCGATGCCGAGGATGTTCCAGAGCATGCTGCCCGCGATCCAAAGCAGCACCGCCCCGGCCAACAGCCAGCCCCAGTGATAGTGCAGCCAGTTGCGTCGTTTTTCCAGCTTCGTCAGCTCTCTGGGCGGCGGGGCAGGCTGCTGCTGGCGCGCTTTCATTTTCAGATATTCGCTCGCCATCTCAAGCCTTCGTCGTTCCGCCGTAAGCGTAGCTGACCGGCAGGCAGATCAGAGCAGGGGCGTTCTCGCCCCGCGGGGAAAGCACCAGCTCCACGCAGTTGGCGGCGATGGCTTCCAGGGGCTGCACGATGGTCGAGCAGGTGTATTCCAGGTCGCCGAAGCTCTGCACGCCGTCGAAGCCGATGATCTGCACGTCCTCCGGGACCCGCAGGCCCATGCGCTGGATCAGCGCTTTGCGGATGATGTGCGCCATGGAGTCCGTCACGCAGAAAATGCCGTCAAAATCCAGCTTCCCGTCGTGGAAATGCTCCTCCAGGAAGTCAAAGAAGGCGCTGTAAGGGGTGCCGTCGTCGATGATCTTCAGCGTGCAGGGCACGTCCAGGGCCTCGCACCCGGCGATGAAGCCGTCCTTGCGCTTGTTCGGCTCATTGGTGAGCTTCGAGCCGATGCGAAGGAAAGCCAGGTTTTTGCAGCCGTTTTCTACCAGCTTCTCGGCAGCCAGCCGCCCGCCGCCGTAGTTGTCGCTGGCCACGCAGGGGATCTGCGCGCCGAAATAGCGGTCGATAGACACCAGCGGCACGTCCGGTGAGACCTGCAGCTGCGGATTGTAGCTCAGACAGATGATGCCGTCCACCTTCTGCTGCTCGGCCAGGTGCACCAGCTCCTGCTCCTGCGCGGGATCGTAATCCGTGGCATAAAAAAGCATACGGTACTTGCGGGCAGAGAGCTCGTGGTTGATGCAGTTGACCAGCTTGGAGAAGAAGGGGCTGATCAGATTCGGCACCATGACGGCGACGGTATAGGTCCTGCTGCTTCTGAGGCCGCGGGCATAGCTGCTGACCCGGTAATTGAGCTTCTCGATAGCCGCTTCCACACGGAGTCGGTATTCCTCGCCGACGGGAATGCCGTTGACGACCTTAGACACGGTGCCGAGCGCGACGCCGGCCTCCCGGGCCACGTCCTTCATCGTGGGGACGGATTTATTGTCAGACATAGTCGATCCCTCAATTTCATGAAAAGTGGTGAAACAACACTGTGAACAGTATAAGCTGTTTCATGGTGTTTGTAAAGGGCATCGTGAAACGATTTCACATGGCAAAACAGACAAAAAAGCCCTACCCACTTTGGCGAAAGCGGCAAAAATGGACTATTTTATCATTTTAAGCCAAAAAATGATTGACGAAACGAGAAAGGACATGGTACTTTTATGATGTTCATGATATAACGTTTCACGTAGTCCGGCGCTTCCGTTCACAGGCTGGTGACCCGGTTCGGAATCGAAGGGCAAGCAAATCCCGGCAAATCTGACTTTAAGGAGGGATTTCCTGCGTGAGCACATTGGCAAAAGCAGAGAAGGCGCCAAAGACGCCGATCCGCCACGGCAAAACCCTTGGCCGGCGGATCCTCGAAAACTGGCAGCTCTATCTCCTGCTCCTGATCCCCGTCGTCATCACGGTTATCTATAAGTATATCCCGATGTACGGCATCCAGATCGCCTTCCGGGACTACAAGCCCGCCCGCGGCTTCTTCGGGAGCAAATGGGTCGGCTGGCAGTGGTTCGAGCGCTTTTTCACCGCTCCTACCTTCCGGAGAATGATCATCAACACCGTCAAGCTCAGTCTGTACAGCCTGCTGTGGAGCTTCCCGGTGCCGATCATCCTGGCCCTGGCGATCAACCAGCTGCGCTTCCACAGGTACAAGCGCGTCGTTCAGACTGTGCTGTACGCCCCGCACTTCATCTCCATCATGGTCGTCTGCGGTATGATCCGCATCTTCCTGAGCCCTTACGGCGGCCTGATCAACCTCATCACCGGCAACCAGATCGACTTCATGACCCTGCCCGAGGCCTTCCGCACGATCTATATCTCCTCCGGCATCTGGCAGGACGCCGGCTGGGGCACGATCATCTATCTGGCCACCCTCTCCGCGGTGGACCCAGGGCTCTATGAAGCGGCGAAGATCGACGGCGCTTCCATGTGGCAGCGCATACGCGTCATCGACATCCCGGAACTGATCCCCATGATCGTGCTGCAGCTCATCATGGCAGCCAGCGGCCTCATGAGCGTCGGCTTCGAAAAGGTCTTCCTGCTCCAGACCCAGCTGAACAAGGCCACATCGGACGTTATTGCGGTCTACGTGTACGAACAGGGCATTGTGGATCATGCCTACAGCTACTCCACCGCCATCGGCCTGTTCAATACAGTCATCAACATCATCCTTCTGATCGTGGTCAACAAGATCGCCAAGAAGGCTGCCGACGTCAGCTTTGTCTGAGGGAGGGTGCAGGATGAACAAGAGAAACACTTCCACCGGCATGTCCGACAAGACCAGCGACATCATCTTGGTAGCGGCGACCGCCCTCATCATGCTGATCATCGCCTATCCCCTGTACTACGTCATCGTCGCTTCGATTTCCGACCCCTATGACGTGTACGCCGGCAAGACCTTTCTGCTGCCCTCGAAGTTCACGCTGGAGGGCTACAAGGCGGTCTTCGCCAACTCCAATCTTCTCAACGGCTTCCTGAATTCCGTGAAGTACACGATCATCGGTACGCTCTACTCGGTCGTCACGGTCTACATCACGGCCTATCCGCTTTCAAAGAAAAACCTCCCCGGCCGCAAGTGGATCAGCATCTTCTTCATTATTACGATGTACTTCGGCGGCGGCCTGATCCCCACCTATCTGGTTGTGCGCGACACGGGTCTGCTGAACAACATGTGGGCGCTGTTCCTCCCGGGCGGCGTCGGCATGGGCAACGTCATCATCGTCCGCAACTTCTTTGAGAACAACATCCCAAAGGATATGTTCGAGGCCGCGGAGATCGACGGCGCCGACAACCTGACCACCTTTGTGCGGGTCGTAGTGCCGCTGAGCCGCTCCATCATGGCGGTCATCGTGGTGTTCTCCATGGTGGCTTTCTGGAACGACTGGTTCACCGCTCTCATTTACCTGCAGAAGGACCAGTACCCCTTCCCGCTGGTGCTGCGCGGCATCCTCATCACAACCGAGGCCATGACCAGCATGACCGGCGGCCTGAGCTACGCCGAATCGAACCGCATCGCGGAGCTTGTCAAGTTCGCCTCCATGATCGTGGCCGCGGCGCCCATGCTCATCATTTACCCCTTCGTGCAGAAGTACTTTGAGCAGGGCTTCATGGCCGGCGCAGTCAAAGGCTAAAGCCTTCAACGGATAGAATTACAATTGTTCGCGCACAGCGCGAAGAAAGGAATGAACGCATGAAAAAGCTTCTTTGCATGCTCCTGGCCATCGCCATGGTGCTGGGTCTCGCTGCCTGCGGCGGCGGTGGTGTTCAGCAGCGCGGTGACGAGACACAGAACGAGTTTCTGATCGTCGGCGGTATGTCCGCCCTCTCCAGCGGCAATGACTCCAACCCCGTCCTTATGGAGCTGGCCGAAAAGGCCGGCGTCGAGATCGAGTGGGACCTGATGAGCGACTCTCTCGGTGAAAAGGTCGGCGTTCTGATCGGCGGCAATCAGCTGCCCGACGCCTTCATTGCCGTCGGCTTCAGTCAGAACGACATTATGGAATACGGCGGAGACGGCACCTTCATCGATCTGACGCCCTACATCACTCCCGAGATCATGCCGAACCTCTATGCGATCCTTGAGAAGCATCCCGACATCAAGGCCGGTATCACCCAGGCTGACGGCTGCATCTACGGTCTGCCCTCCGGCGAGCTGATGGGCACCGCCGCGATCGGCGCAACGGACGATCTCTCGATCTATGCCGTTCCCGAGTTCTCTATGATCAACAAGACCTGGCTGGATGAGCTTGGCCTGCCTGTTCCCACCAACCTGACCGAGCTGCACGACGCGCTGACCGCCTTCAAGGAAGCCGAACTCGGCGGCGCCGGCAGCACCGTTCCCATGTCCACCGGCTACGACCAGTGGTGCTGGGGCCAAGAAATCTTCTACGCCGGCTTCGGCTTCACCAACTTCACCTCCGATATCTGCTTTGACCTGCTGGCCAAGCCCGACGGAACCGTGGAATTCGTCTGCGCCACCGACAAGTACCGTGACGCCGTCACCTACTTCCATGACTGGTATGCCGAGGGACTGATGGACCTGGAGATGTTCTCCCAGAGCACTTCCCAGCTGATCGCCAAGGTCAGCCAGGGCCGCGTTGGCGTGACCACCTGGTGGGAGATCAACGAGATCGCCGGCGAGCACGCCGATGACTTCGTGTTCCTGCCTCCGATGTACGGCCCTGTGGGCACCCAGTATGAGAACACCCGCAACGTCACCATCCGCTCCGGTCCTGGCGTTACTTCCGGAAATCTGAACATCACCGCGGCCTGCGGCAACCCTGAGCTTCTGCTCAAGTACTTTGACCAGTGGTATGATCCCGAGGTCGTCATGCAGCTCCAGTACGGTCCTATCGGCATCTACTTCACCGAGAAGGACGAAAACGGCGTCTGGCAGGTCATCACCGATGAGGAAGCCAAAGCCAAGTTCGGCAAGAGCGCCGGTGAGCTCAAGGGCCAGTACGAGGTCTTCGGTCCCCGCCTGATCCTGGCGGAGTACTACAACAATGTCTTCTATATGGAAGATCGCGCCACCCAGCGTCTGCACGACATAGAGGAGCAGTGGATGCCTTATGTGGAAGCGCCTGTGTCCTACCCCAACGATGTAACCTTCACCGAAGAGGAACTGGAAGTCATCTCCCGCTACAAGGCCGACTTCACCAGCCAGGTCGCGGAGTATGAGGGCACTTGGCTCAAGAACGGCGGTCCCACCGACGAGGAGTGGAACGCCTACCTCCAGATGTTGGAGGACAACTGCGGCATGTCCCGCCTTCTGGCCGTCTACCAGGATGCCTACACCCGTTACCTCGCCAGCAAGTAAGACTTGACGGCTCGCTCCCTTTTCTATATGATTCCATAGCAACTTCAGCCGCATCCAGCGTGGTGCGGCTGAAGCTGATATATCAATATCGGAGGTTTCCCCATGATCAGCGACGCTTTGCAAAAAGCCAGAGATTTTGAGGAACAGTACAGCGCCTTCATCCGGCCGGAGGAACGCCCGCTCTTTCATCTCACGCCGCGGATCGGCTGGATGAACGACCCCAACGGCTTTTCCCTGTATCAGGGAAAGGTACATCTGTTTTATCAGTATCACCCCTATTCCACCATGTGGGGCCCGATGCACTGGGGCCACGCGGTCAGCACGGATCTGCTGCACTGGGATTATCTCCCTGCGGCGATCGCGCCGGATCAGCCTTACGATAGGGCGGGCTGCTTCTCCGGCTCAGCGATCGAGCTGGACGACGGCCGCCAGCTCCTGATGTACACCGGTATGAAGGAAAAACGCCGGGAAGACGGAATCAAAAAAGCGTATCAGACCCAGTGTCTGGCCTTCGGCGACGGAGAAAACTACATCAAGTACGAGAAGAATCCTGTTTTGGGCGAAAAAGACGTTCCAGAGGGCTTCAGCCTCCACGATTTCCGCGACCCGAAGATCGGTCGTCGCCCCAACGGCGGTTATGCCTGCATCATCGGCAATCGCAGCGATGACAAGAGCGGTGCGATTCTTCTCTACGAGAGCGAGGACGCGATTCACTGGCATTTCCGGTCGATCCTCGACCGCTGTTACAACGAGTACGGCAAGATGTGGGAATGCCCGGATCTGTTCGAACTGGACGACAGGCATGTCCTTCTGGTCAGTCCCCAGGACATGTGCCAGGCCGGCCTGGAATTCCACAACGGCAACGGCACCGTCTGCCTGATCGGCGGCTTCGACGAGAAGACAGGCAAGTTTGAACGAGAGCATGTACAGGCCGTCGATTACGGCATCGACTTCTACGCCCCCCAGACGATCCTGATGCCGGACGGACGGCGCGTGATGATCGGCTGGATGCAGAACTGGGACACCTGCTTTGCCCCCGAGGGCAGCAAGTGGTTTGGCCAGATGTCCCTGCCCAGGGAGCTTTCTCTGCGGGACGGGAGACTGATCCAGAATCCCGTGCGCGAGCTGGAGGCGCTGCGCGGCCGCTGCGTGTCCTACAAAAATGTCCCCGTGCGTGCCGAGACCGTGCTGCAGGGCGTCTTCGGACGTACGCTGGACATGACCGTGACCGTCCGGCCGCAGACCGCCGACTCCTACAGCGTCTTCCGCGTCAAGTTTGCCAAGGGCAGCCAGCACTACTCGTCCGTTTCCTACCGCCCGGATTCTTCGACCATGCGCATCAGCCGCGTCCACGCAGGCTATAACCGCGACTTCGTTCACGAGCGCAAGTGCTTTGTTTCCGACCGCGGCGGCGAGCTGAAGCTGCGCATCATCCTCGACCGCTTCAGCGCAGAGGTCTTTGTCAACGACGGCGAACAGGCGCTGTCCATGACCTTCTACACGCCCCAGACTGCCGACGGCATCAGCTTTGAGGCCCAGGGCCACGCCATCATCGACGTGGAAAAATACGATCTGTTGGCAAAACAATTGAGTACATAGGATAGAAAAGAGCCTTTGGAAGCTTTTCGCTCCATGGGCTCTCTTCGTGTCATCCTGAGGCTCAATTATCAGTAGTAAATCGGTAGTAAATATCAGACTATACCGTGGTTTTTTCGCGGTGAATCGGGGCAAAACGGGGCTGGTTTGTGCCCACACATGACAGACAGGATGGGAGCATTGTCGCCGTTTTTGCTGACTGCAATATTGGGCTCAGTTATGCCTGTTCTTGTCAATGTCCCAAGCGTTTCTTTCAACCATCCGATACTGTCATCGACCCAATGAGGTACTCGTTCTGAAACCGAGTTGGTGATAATCCAAGGCTCGGCTGTAGAGAAACCATGCCCGCCAAAGGAATAGATATGGCTTTCAAACGGGATGCCTTTTTCAGCCAATGCCAGTTCCATCATCAGTGTATTTTTGATGTCTACCGTTCTGTCATCCCGCGCAGCAGCAAAGAAGCACGGACAGGTATCTGCCGTAACCAACTCATTCGGACAAGGCATGCCTGGTGCACAGAGATCCGCTACTCTTGACAAATCAAATCTTGTGAGTTCCTCTTTGCATCTTCGGTATTCTGCTGCCAGTCGATCACTTCATAATTCTTTTTTGAATACAGATAAAAAACACCTTGACAAAACGCGCGCCCGGGCAAAAAATCGCCCCCGTCATAAGCTTCCTCTTTTTTCCTTGCGATCAGACAGCGTTTTTTTGTTCGCCGGGACAGAGACCAGTTGATTTTATTGTCGTGATTCGCTATAGTGTTTTTGTGTTTTTTCATCCCGCCACGCTTGATTGCTGCCCGGGGCGCAAAATCCTGTTGAACAATAAAACTCACACACGGCGCGGAAACGATTGAGAGGAGAAAAACATGAAACGGTACAAAGCAGTTGCAGGCCCGAAAAACATCAATGTCGACAAGGGCGACACGCAGTCCGCGTTCAACACTTTTGCGGATATCATCAACCAGGAAGCAAGTCAGGGATGGGTGTACCATTCCATGGAAACCATCAGCGTTACAGAAAAACCCGGCTGTTTCCAGCAGGCTATCCCCATTAGCTACTACATGCTGATTTTCGAAAGAGATATCTGACTTTCCAAATCAAGCTGTGTGTGCGTTTTATTGTTGCGTTTGATATCAAATATGGACGTCAAAGAAGTACTGATTTCGGAGGAACAGCTCCACGACCGTGACGCCATTGCGAAAGCCTTGTTCTGTGATGAGAAGGACCCGCGCAGCACAGCCTATGTCAGGCTTCTGCGCCGTCCGGAGATCCGCTGGGGGAGAGTGGCGCTCTACCTGCTTCTCCCCGCTCTTGCGGCAGCGGCGCTCGTTCTTTGTCTGAAGCAGGTCCAGGTCTCACCCGGAGGAAGGATCCTTGCCGCCGCGGCTTTCCTGCTGGCCTATTTCCTTCTCACGGCAAAGCGGGCGATCCTCTGCCTGATCCGGATCTATCAGAGATTGGCGCCGGACTCGCTGCGGAACAAATGCCGCTTTGAGCCGTCTTGCTCCGAATACATGATTCTGGCCATAGAAAAATACGGGCTGATCAAAGGCTTGCGGAAGGGCTTCGGCCGATTCTCACGCTGCAACACCAAGGGCGGCGGATTCGACTATCCCTAAAGCCGCCGTTTTTCCGCCCTGAACAGTTCTTCCGGACCAGGGGAGGATCGTACTGTGTCCCACCCGCTCCGGCACAATGGATCCATAACGCGGCACCCTGCGGACAACAGCCTCAGCAGGGTGCCGTTTTGCCATGAGCCGCTGCGCTTGACAAGCAAGTTTCCTTCAAGCTATACTCTTCTTGATCATACAAATGATGGACGATCCATCTCAGCATCCGGGGCAGAGGGCCGTCCCTCCGTCCCATCGTCCGAAGGGAGGGCCCCGCCATGCCTGCCGACCCCGTCATCGAACAGAAAACCGCGCTGCTGGACCAGCTGGCGCTGCGCTATGAGACCTCGGTCACGGCCTTCCCCGCCGGGGACTATCTGCGCGCCTTCTGTGACTTTTACGAGATCAAGGGCCGGGACCTGAAGCTGATCCCCGCCCCGGAGGGCTTTCACGCCGCTCTGCGGGAGCTCAGCGGCGACGATGTGTGGCAGCCCATCGCCCGGGAGACGGAGCGGCTCTTCGGTCCGCCCCGGCGGGTCACCGTCTTTGAGGATGACAAGGCCCTGCGGGACGAGCTGGAGAGGCCGGAGGGGCTGGCCCCCTTCTTCTTCGTTTTTGATCTGATGTTCTGCGAATACGAGGGCTTTACCCTCTCCTTCCTCTCGGGGACCAACAATTGAGGACTTTGCCATGCTGTGTGTGATCGCCAAACTGGACGGGGCCGCCACGGAGAAGCTGCAGGCCCTGCGGAGCCTTGCTTTCCCTCCCGGGGAGGCGGGCCTGCCTCTGCACGGGCATATCACCCTTGCGACTTACGTGGGTAAAGAGGAAGCCCGCTTTCTCGAAGCCTGCCGGGAGCTCCTGCGGGACGCCCCGGCCTTTTCCGTCCGCTATGGCCGGCTCGAAGTGCTGGAGGAGACCTCCATCCTCGCCGCCCTGCCGGAGCCGTCCCCGGAGCTGGAGGCCCTGCACCGGCGCATCGCGGCGGCCTTTCCCGCCGATCTGGATCTCTGGACCGGGACGGAACGCTGGAGGGCGCATACAACGCTGTACTATTCCCCCGAGGCGGGCCTGGAAAGTCTCCACCGCAGGATGGAAACGGCCTTTACGCCCTTTACGGCCCACATTTCGGCGGTCGAATTCTCCCGGGTCCTGGAAAGCGGCTATGAGATCCTGGGCGCCGTCAAGCTGTCCGGCTGAGCCCGAACGAGAACAATCCACGAAAGGAGGAAGCTCCATGTCCGATACCAGCTGCGCCACCCGATACCCCATCGTTCTGATCCACGGAGCCGGATTCCGGGATCTGAAATGGCCGGTCTACTGGGGCCGGATCCCCCGCGCCCTGGAGGAGCGGGGCGCGTCTGTCTTCTACGGCCTGCAGGACTGCTGGGGCAGCGTGGAGACCAACGCCGCCGTCCTCGCCGGGCGCATTGACGCCATCCTTCAGGAGACCGGCGCGGAGAAGCTCAACCTGATCGCCCACTCCAAAGGCGGTCTGGACGCCCGCATGGCCGCCTCCTCCCTGGGCTGCGGCGGGAAGATCGCCAGCATCACCACCATCGCCACGCCCCACCGGGGCTCAAAAACCATCGACCGGCTCCTGCTCTTCCCCGAAGGCATCTTCCGGCTGGCCGCCTTCGCCGTGGACAACTGGATCCGCCTGATCGGCGACAAGAAGCCGGACTTTTTGAAGGTCTGCCAGGGCTTTTCCACCGCCGCCATGGAGCGCTTCAACCGGGAGAACCCCGACGTGCCGGGCGTGTTTTATCAGAGCTACGCCTGCGTCATGTCCCATCCCCTGTCGGATATCAATCTCTCCACCGCAAACTTCGTCCTCAACCGACTCGAGGGGCCCAACGACGGGCTGGTCTCGGTGGAATCCGCCGCCTGGGGCGAGACCCATGTCCTGCGCGCCAGGGGCTTTCGCGGCATCTCCCATCTGGACGCCATCGACCTGCGCCGTGCGCCCCTCTCCCGGAAGGCGGGCGAAGGCGTCGGCGATATCTGCCGGGTCTACACGGAGATCGCGGAGGACCTGAAGCGGCGAGGGTATTAGAAGCCCCTGCGAGGCAAGCCATTTTCTGGAAGAAAAACGGCTTCGCGATCCTCCGGGAGGTAGAGCGCCCCGGCTGGACCGTGCTCCCGGCGGAGAAAAAGCTGGAATGAAACCTTTTCCTGTTCTCAATCGTTTTACGGACAGGGACTTGCCCAAACCCCGTCCCGAAAGGAGCATGAAAAGATGAAAAAACGCCTTCTGGTCTGCGCCGCCCTCCTTCTCTGCGCGGGGCTTCTCCTGGCCGGCTGCGCCGGCGTGGCCGAAACGCCCGAGGAAGCTGTTCTCACGCCGACGCAAAGCCCCGCTCCCACACAGGAGCCGGTCAGCCCGGCGCCGTCAATGCCCTCTCCCGCGGAGAGCGCGAAATCTCCCCTGGCCTGGATCGAGGAACAGAAAGAAGCCATGAAGGCCTTTCTCCTGGAGCATCAGACGGAGATGGAAGAGCTCGTCGCCGTCATGATGGAATACAGCAGCAGTTCGAATGATTATGAGTATGACGTTCGCGAAAAAACAGTGTTTGTGTATCATCCCAATTACTATCGAGCAAAAGCATTTTACACAGATCACCCCATCATCGATAAAGCCAGTATATTGGATGATACCCTCTTCCACTATGTATATGTAGATTTCGAGAGTCCCATCGTCGACACCGATGCCTGCTGTTTTGTCGCGCATGTACACGATGAAAACGATGTCTTTTATTGTCGCATCTGGCTTTTCTACTGCGAAGAGGAACCGACGGAAAAGGAGTTTTATCCTCTCGATCCCGTGATCCCGCACTGGTATTTCTTTGTGGAGTGGCTCGAATAAAAAGCTGTCAGGGAGAAAGTCCCCTGACGGCATAAGAAAAGAAACGAACCAGCGGAAACGAACGGCGTCGTCATCCGCAGAGAGAGGTTGTGACATGCTATGCTGGATTATATCGCCCTGATCGTGATTCTCGCACTCTTCGCCCTGCTGCGGAATCATCTGCGGGAAAAAAGGCTGCGCAAGAAGCAGGCCGCCCAGGTCCAGGCCATGTATCGCCCGCCCGAGGAGCAGCGGGTGACCTCCCTTTTCAACAACGCCGCCGAGCGGCTGCGGAAGAAGGGCATGGAATGGCTCCTGCTGGAGGACTATCATTTCCGCACGGTCGTCTCCACCCCCGGCTCCGTGCCCCTGGCCGAGACCCAGAAGCAGCTGCAGAGCGCGCTGATGGAGCTGCTGAGCCACGTGCACATCATGCCCGACGTGACATTGGAGGTGACGGACGACCCGGCAAAGATGTCCAGCCCAAACCGGGCGGGGGAATACAGCCATGATTACCGCAGCAAGGTCATCCGCGTGCTGACCAGCGTCTCGTCCAGGTCGGAGGATCTGATGGACACGCTCTGCCATGAGGCCACCCACTATATCATGTACAGCCTGAACATCCAGGCTGCGGACCCGGATCTGAATGAAGGCCTGACGGAGGTGACCACCTGCCTGCTGGGCTTTACCGAGACCAGGCTCGCCGCCGGCGGCAACCGCAACTCGCCCTATCTGAACAAGCCGGAGTTTGAGATCGTGCAGAGGCTCCTGCGGGAGCGCCGGGCCGCCATCCGGCAGCAGCAGGACCGCGCCGCCGAGCTGAAGGCCAGCCGGCAGCAGCTGCGCAAGAATCTGGAGGGCGGGCGCGTCATGCTGGAGCAGGTGCGGGCCATGATCGCCGTGAACAAGACGCCCGGGAACCGGCGGATGTCCAAGGCGGAGCTGGCCATGCTGCAGCAGGCCATGCTGCGGCTGGAGACCGGCGTCTACGAGGAGAGCTTCCGCCGGGCGGAGGCCCGGCTGCGCGCGGACGCCGCCGCGGTCCGGCAGGCGGATCAGGAGCTGCTGGCCGTCTGCGGCGACCTCTTCCGCATCATGCTGGCCTTCCGGCAGTAAGGAGGCGACAAAAACGAGAGGCGAATTCATGGGAATTCGCCTCTCGTTTTTGTGTTCTCTTTTCAACCGGAAAGCGTCATTGAATCAGTAGGCCACGCCCCAGTAGATCATGGTCCTGGCGGGCTTGCCGCAGCAGGCGCAGGTGTCCGCCAGGTGCTCCTGCTTAAAGGGGATGCAGCGGGAGGACATGCCGGCCTTTTCCTTCATGGCCAGCTCGCAGGCCTGGTCGCCGCACCACATGGTCTTGATAAAGCCGCCGTGCTCCTCCTGGAGCTTTTTGGCCTCCTCGACGGAGAAGGCGGGGTAAATGTGCTCTTCCAGATTGATGCGGGCCTTCTCGAAGAGCCCGTCGTGCACGGCCTGCAGCAGCTCGCCGGCCTTCTGCTCCAGCTCCTCCAGCTTGACGAAGGTCTTCTCCCCGTTGTCCCGCCGGACCATCACGCACTGGCCGTTCTCCATGTCCCGGGGGCCCATCTCTACGCGCAGGGGCACGCCCTTCATCTCATACTGGGCGCACTTCCAGCCCATACTATTGTCGGAGGTGTCGATGCTCACCCGGTAGCCGGCCGCCGCCAGCCGGTCCCGCAGGGCTTGGGCGCCCTCGATGACGCCGGGCTTGTGCTGGGCCACGGGCACCACCACCAGCTGGATGGGAGCGATCTGCGGGGGCAGCACCAGACCGTTGTTGTCGCCGTGGGCCATGATCACCGCGCCGATCATGCGGGTGGTGGCGCCCCAGGAGGTCTGGAAGGGGTACTGGAGCTTGTTGTCCCGCCCGGTGAAGGTCACGTCATAGGCCCGGGAGAACTTGTCCCCGAAATAATGGGAGGTGCCGCCCTGGAGGGCCTTGTGGTCCTTCATCATGCACTCCACGGTATAGGTGGCCTCGGCGCCGGCAAACTTCTCCTTCTCGGTCTTGCGGCCCCGGACCACGGGGATGGCCAGCACCTTCTCATAGAAGTCCGCGTAGCAGTTGAGCTGCTGCTCAGTCTCGGCCTGGGCCTCCTCGGCGGTCTCGTGGAGGGTGTGGCCCTCCTGCCACCAGAATTCCCGGGAGCGCAGGAAGGGACGGGTGGTCTTTTCCCAGCGGATGACGGAGCACCACTGGTTGTAGAGCATGGGCAGCTCCCGGTAGGAGTGCAGCACCCGGGACCAGTGGTCACAGAACATGGTCTCGGAGGTGGGACGGAAGGCCAGGCGCTCCTCCAGCTGCTCGCTGCCGCCCATGGTGACCCAGGCCACCTCCGGCGCGAAGCCGTTGACCAGCTCGCCCTCTTTTTTCAGCAGGCTCTCGGGGATCAGCACCGGCATCGCCACGTTCTGGTGGCCGGTCTTCTTGAACTCCCCGTCCAGGATCCGCTGCATGTTTTCCCAGATCGCGTAGCCGTAGGGCCGCAGGATGGTAAAGCCCTTGACGGAGGCGTACTCCACCAGCTCCGCCTTGCGGCAGATATCGGTATACCACTGGGCAAAGTCCTGCTCCATATCGGTGATCTGTTCCACTTTCTTCTCTTTCGCCATGCTCTTGTCCTCTCTTTCCCGGGGCCCGGCCCCGGCCGTATCGGTATCAAATGTCAGGGATATTATTCTATTCCCCCGCTTTGCCCTTGTCAAGGCCCGAAATCCCCCCTTCCATACGATTTTTCTTGACCTTCTTGTACAAAGAGGCTATAATGCTTATGATTTGCCATAATGGATTGGTATCCCCTGTCAGGACCTGTCCGGAGCAATCGGAGGTGACTGAAATAGTTAAGCAAAGATTTCTGCCAGAACTCGGCAAGCTGCTGACCTTTATGGCGGAGGAGGACCGACAGACCGCTCTCTCCATGTACAGCAGATTGTTTGACGACGCCGAGGATGAGCAGCAGTTGATGGACCTGCTGGTGTCTCCCACCCGTCAGGCCGTCGTCCTCGCGCGGACTTACAACAAAAAGGAGCGCGAGCATCTTCTGGCCTCCCCCGAGGAGGAGGATCAGACGCCCGCTTTCGTGCTGGCGATCGACAAGATTTATCAGCAGGTGGCCCCCCGACACGAGGGGGAGCCGGAGGCGGTCAGGGAGCCGGAGGCGGAGCCTGTCCAGGTCAACCAGTTTTCCCTCTTCCCCGACGAGCCCCATCCCATTGCGGATTCCGAGTATGTCCCCTTCCAGATCGAGGCGGAAGCCGTCCCCATCGAGGGCTCGGTGGAAGCGCTGCCAGTGGAGCCCGTAAGCCCCGACGAAGCACGCCGGCCCGGGGAAGAGCCTCCCTTGGAGGAGCCGCCGGAGCCTGTCGCCGAGGATGAGGCCCCTGCCGAAGAAATCCCGGCGGAAGAGCGCCCCGCGGAGCAGGAGCCCGCGCCGGCGGAGCCTGCGGCCCCCGCTGAGCCGAAAACGGAGGAGCAGCTGTTCCCCAAGCTGGAGGAGCCCGCGGCGGAGGAAACGACCGTTCCCGCTCCCGTCCAGGAGCCTGAGCCGGAGCTGCCCACCGTAAAGCTGAACGCGGCGGACTATGATCTGGACAATCTGGATTATATCCCCGAGACCCGGCGCAAGACCCGGGTGTTCCTGCTGATCCTGTATATCCTGTTGGCCATTCCCGTCACCCTGGCGGGCATCGTCCTGCTGCTGATCCCCACGGTGCTGGCCCTGGGCCTGGCCCTGCTGGTGATCGTGCTGGGCTCCGCCGCTCTGGTGGCCGCCTTCAGTGGATTCCCGAAGCTGGCGAACCTGCTGATCGTCCTGGGCACCGCGATCATCGTGCTGGCCCTGGGTCTGCTGCTGCTGTGGCTCTTCGTCTGGTTCATCGGCGGCGCCATTGCCGGCCTGATCCGCGGGATCATTGATCTGGGACGCAAATGGTGCTTTGTGGAGGTGCCGGTATGAGCAAAGGCTGGAGAATCATCGGCGCGCTGGTCCTGGTAATGGTGCTGCTGGGCGCCATCTGCATCGGCGTCGGCTTTATGACCGGCGGGGATATCGTGGAGGTCTATTCCAACCTCAACACCCGCTATAACCTGTCCGGCTACTGGGAGCAGTATTCCCAGTGGGCCGCGGATTCCGCGAAAAGTATCGCAGCTGGGGTCATGGGGCTCTTTTGAGTCTCCGCCCCCGGAGGAAGTATGGAAAAACAATACGACTGCCTGCGCCTGGATCAGCAGCTCTGTTTTCCGCTGTACGCCTGCGCCAGGGAGACCATCAAGCTCTATACGCCTTTTCTGGATCAGCTGGACCTGACTTATACCCAGTACATCGCCATGCTGGTGCTGTGGGAGAAGCGCTCCGTCACCGTCAAGGAGATGGGCGAGGCGCTGTATCTGGATTCCGGCACGCTGACGCCGCTGCTGAAGAAGATGGAGGCCAAGGGTCTGCTGACCCGCCGCCGCTCGGCGGAGGACGAGCGCAGCCTGATCGTGACCCTCACCGAAGCGGGCCTGGCTCTGCGGGAGCGGGCGGTGGAGGTCCCTTCCCAGATGGCCCGCTGCGTCAATCTGGAGCCGGAAGAACGGCAGGAGCTCTGCAGGCTGCTGAACAAGCTGCTGAAAGAGCGCTGAACGGTATAAAAATAAAACAATCGGCTGGAGAAATCCTGCCGATTGTTTTTTTGCGGCCGTTTTCAGGTGCTTATCCGCGTCTCTGACAAATATTGTTCAGGTCCTCCGTCCAAGACTGTGCCGCGCTTCGTTTCGGCAGACATTTTTCGCATGGCCCGTTCCCCCGTTTTCCCGGATTATGGCATATGCGCGGGCACCGGGTCATAGACTGGCGGAGAAAAGGAGGGATCCTCATGCGCACCCTGCGTTTTGGCAGCATCGGCCCCGCCGTGGAGCTGCTGCAGCTGGCCCTGGTCCGGGCCGGCTTCGGGCCGCTGCTGACCGACGGCGTCTTCGGGCCGGCCACCCGGGGCGCTCTTGCCCGCTTCCAGTCGGTGAACGGCCTGCGGGTGGACGCGGTGGCGGGCCCCGCCACCCACAAGGCCCTGCTGCCCTGGTACACCGGCTATGTGAGTCTCCGCGTCCGCCCGGGGGACACGGTCTGGGCCCTGGCCCGGCGCTACGGCAGCAGCACGGAGGCGGTGCTGCTGGCAAACCCGGGCCTGCAGCCTGAGAATCTGCAGATCGGCGCGGCGCTGATCGTGCCCCTGCCCTTCCCGGTGGTGCCGGAGGGGATCCGCTTCTCCTCGGCCCTGACGGGCTTCTGCGTCCAGGGTCTGGGCGCCCGCTACCCCTTCCTGCTGGCGGGCTCCGCGGGCAAGAGCGTCCTGGGGCGGCCTCTGTGGACCCTGCGCCTGGGCAAGGGAGAAAACCGGGTGCTCTATCAGGCGGAGCACCACGCCAACGAGTGGCTGACCACGCCGCTGCTGCTGCGCTTCGCGGAGGAGCTGGCCGCCGCCGCGGCCGCCGGGGGCGAGATCTCCGGCATCTCCGCCGGGGAGATCCTGGACTACGCCACTCTTTGCCTGGTGCCGGCGGTGAACCCGGACGGCATGGACCTGGTCACCGGGGAGCTGAGCAGCGGGGAGGCCTACAAAAGCGCCCGGGCCATCGCCGAGCGCTATCCCCGTTTCCCCTTCCCGGCGGGCTGGAAGGCCAACATCCGGGGCGTGGATCTGAATCTCCAGTACCCGGCGGGCTGGGAGGAAGCCCGGCAATTCAAGTACAGCCAGGGGATCTCGTCTCCCGCCCCGGCGGACTTCGTGGGGGAAGCGCCCCTGACCGCCCCGGAGGCCCGGGCCATGGCGGAGCTGACGGAGCGCTTCGACCCGGCCCTGACCCTCAGCTTCCACAGCCAGGGCGAGGTGATCTTCTGGAACTGGCGGGACTACGCCCCGGAAAACGCCCGGGGCATCGGAACGCTTTTCGCCGAGCTCTCCGGCTATCGGCTGCTGGCGGAGCCCTCCGCCCCCAGCTCCGCGGGCTACAAGGACTGGTTCCTGCAGGAATTCCGCCGCCCGGGCTATACCGTGGAGCTGGGCCGGGGCGTCAATCCCCTGCCCGTATCGGACTTTCCCGCCATCTACGCCAGGATGCTTCCCCTTCTCGCCATCGCCGCCCTGGTCACGTGAAAATGAATAATGAAGAATGAAAAATGAAAAAGTAAAAAAATCAACATGAGGACCGCCCCGGTCTCAGAGAAGAGATCGGGGCGGTCATAGGCTGCAGGCAAAGTCAAAAGGCAAGGTATCGACTCGCATGGGGGGATTGTGAAGGGGGGAGGGTATGCCCCCCTTCACGTTCAATCTTTCAAAAATGGAAACTTTTTCGAAAGTTTCCATTTTTGCTTCTCAAGCTGTCGACAAAGTGTCGACAGCTTGAGGCCGCCCCGGTCTCCTTTCGGAGAACGGGGCGGTCCTCATGTTATGAAAGAAGCTTATTTCACCGTGGCGTCCACGCTGCCCACCCGGTTGGAAGCCGTGACAGTCTGTCCGGGGCTCAGCTCCGGCAGGACCAAAAGCAGGCACTTGTAGCTCTGGGGGGCCTCCACGCTGCCCAGCTCGCCCAGCTGCACCGGGTCGCCCTGGGCGCCGCTGATGAGGCAGAGCAGGCAGGGGCTGCCCTGGGGCGCCACCTGCTTTTCCGAACCGCAGAGGGCACGGATGCTGCCGCCGCTGACCGAGAAGCTTCCCCGGGCCTTCACCGCCTGGCTGCCGGCGCTGATGCTCAGCTCCCCGCCGGAGACCGTAACGTCTCCCAGGCCGCTGCCCTTCTCGCCGGCCAGGATCCCGTCGCCCGCGGCCGCGATCTGGATGCTGCCGCCGCTGACGTCCACATTGCCCGCGGAGCAGCGAATGCCGTCCTCCAGGGCGCTGAGGCTCAGGCTCCCGTCGCTGATCTGGATCAGCTTCTCCGCCTTCAGGGCCTTGCTGCTGTGCTCCACGCCGTCGCCCCGGGCGATGACCGTGAGGCTGCCGCCGCTGACGCGCAGCTCCGTGGCCGCCTGGACGCCGTCGCCCCAGACCTCCAGGCTGACGCTGCCGCCGGAGATCTCCACATAGCCCTTGCCCTCTTTGTTCGAGGCCGTGGCCTTGATCCCGTCGCCCCAGGCGCTGACAGCCAGAACGCCGCCCTTGATCTGCACGGAGTCGTTGCCGCGCACGCCGTTGTTGGCGGCCAGCACGGCGATATTCCCGCTGTTGATGTCCAGGTCGTTCTTGCAGCCGATGCCGTTGTTCAGATAGCCGCAGACCGTGAGGCTGCCCTCGCCCTCGATGTCCATGTCGTCCTCGCTGAAGAGGGCGGCGCCGGAGGCCTGGGGATCCGGGTTCTGGAGATCGGCCTCCTGGCCGGAAGCCAGCAGGTTCTCGCTGCCGTCGGCCAGGCGCAGGCGGAAGTGCTTGGCCTGCTTGACATGGATGGCGGGCCCCGTCGGGTTGGTGATCTGGGCGTTGTTGAGGATCAGCGTCACGTCCATGGGATCGTCCCCGGTGTCCACCACCAGGGCCATCTCGCTGCTGACGCCGCTGAGCTCATAGGTGCCGGCGGCGCTGATGGCGATGACGCCGCCCTCGTCCCGGGCGCCGCCGCCGCGGATCTCCGCATTGGCGCCGTCGAGGGTGATGATGGTGTGGTCCAGCTTTTCCTGCTGGGTCTCCGCGGGCTGTTCCTCGCCCTGGGCGGCCGGCGCGGCGCCGCTGCCGTTGGAGCAGGCGCTCAGCAGCAGGACCAGGATCAGGAGAAGGGGCAAAAGCTTTTTCATGATCATTCTCTCCCGTCTGTTACATGACTTCCTTTTCCGCTTCCCGACCGCAGATGATGTTCAGATTGCCGTTGCGGCAGCGGATGGCGTCGATCATCTCCCGGGTGTGCCGGGGATCCTTCAGGATGATGCGGTAATGCAGCTCGTAGAGGGTGCCCATGTTGGTGGTGCGCACCTTGACCAGCTCGTGGCTGCTGGTGTACTTCTCGAAGAGATCCTCGAACAGGGTCTCATAGTCCACGTTTTCGGGGGCGGTGATCTTGAGGTGGCGGTGCCGGTCGCTCTCCTCGCCGAAGCGCAGACCGCCCAGCAGCAGCACATAAGCGCCCATCAGCACAAAGAAGAGGATCGCCACGCCCACATAGCCCATGCCGCAGGCCAGGCCGATGGCCACCGCCATGAACAGGCCCGTGATCTCCTTGGCGGTGCCGGGGGCGCTGCGGAAGCGGACCAGGGCGAAGGTGCCGGCCACGGCCAGGCCCGCGCCGATGTTGCCGTTTACCAGCATGATGACCAGGGTCACCGCCCCGGGCAGCAGGGCCAGGGACTGGGAAAAGGTGCTGGTGTGCTTGTCCCGCACCAGAAAGATCAGGGCCGTGCCGAAGCCGAGGACCATGGCGGTCAGCTCGCAGATGATGTACTGCGTCAGCGAGATCTCGGCGCTAAGAATGCTGTTAAGCATGGATGGAACCTCCAAAAATGTATTCGTGCAGGATATGCTCCTTGTAGCAGGTGCCGTATTTGGAAAAGCTCACGGGGAAGATCCTCAGCTCGCTGAGGGCGTGGGCCAGCCAGAGGGGGGCGGCGGTAGGGGTCTTGATCTCCATCAGCAGCTCCCCCGGGGCCAGCAGCGCCTCGCCCCGGTCCCCGGCGCAGAGCTCCAGCTCCGTCTCCCGCCAGCGGATGTCCCGGTCAAAGGTGATGCGCAGCTCCGGGTCTTCTATGGCCCGCCAGGCCTGCCGGTCACAGGCCAGATAGGCCTTGGCGGCGGGACGGACGCTGCGGAGGAACCAGTCGATCTCCCGGATCATCTGGCCGTCCTCCGCCGGCTTTTCCCCCCGGTCCAGCCAGGCCTCGGCCACCCGGGCGGGCAGCTCCACCCGCCGCTTGTAGACCACGCCCTTGTATTTCTTCTTCAGCTCCACAAACACCGGGTCCTCCGGGCCGGGGATGTTGTAGCTGCGCAGGCGCAGCTTCTCCTTGTAAACCGGGCCCTCGATGGAGTGGCGGATCAGCCGGTAGTCGTCGGTGTCGTAGTAGATGCTGCAGACGGTGCTCGCCGGGTACTCGTCCGGCTCCATACAGGGGCCGATCCGCTGCCAGAGCGCCTCGTAGCTCGCCTCGGAGAGCAGATATTTCTTCTCCGTGCGCTTGAATGTCAGCTTGGTGTCGTTCATATCAATTTTTCTTCCTTATTGGCTCCCCTGCCTGAGGGCCCGTAGGCCCGCCGCTCAGGCGTTGGGGAAGTACAGGGCCCGCTCCTCGCTGGTGACGTGCAGATAGTAGCAGAAATTCTGCACGCAGATGTGGTTCCAGTCGTTCTTGGTGATGAAGTCCCGGATCCAGTTCACGTTCCAGTCCCACTCGCCCTTGCGCATGTCGTTGCGCCGGTAGTCCCGCTCCACCTCGGGATCAATGGTGTCGCACAGCAGGTTGAACTCGCCCAGGATCCGCTCGTTGCTCAGCTTGGGGATCAGCTCGGAGGCCCGGGCCAGCAGGCTGGTGCGGAACTGGGGGCTGCGGAGCAGGGCGTTGGTCAGCTGGCCGATCTGGCGCGTGTCAAGGGCCCAGGGGGAGAAGAGGTTGGCGAAGCAGGAATCGGCGTGGTTGAAGGTGCTGTCCAGATCGAAGAAGACGATGTGCCACTTCCCGTCCCCTTCCAGGGAGCGGACATAGCGGATATTGCCGAAGGTCAGATCGTCGTTGGCGAAGCAGCCCTCCAGGATCAGCCAGTCGATCAGGCCGTCCACGTCCAGGCGGGCGCAGATCTCCTCGTAATACTCCGGCTGGGACAGGTCGTGGGTCAGGGCGTAGGAGATGACCTCCCGGTACATGGCGTGCTTGCCGTCCAGCGGGGGATCCTCCAGAGTCACGCTGTCCCGGCTGACGCCGATCTGGTGGGCGTACATGGCCTCGTTGAGCTTCTCGCCCAGGGCGTAGATGCCCATGTAGCGCCCGTCCATGTACAGGATCACATAGCGGGTGCGGGAGACGATCACCCGGTCAGACACCGCCCGGGCCAGCTCCGTGCACCACTCGTTGCGCACGATGGCGTGGTAGTAGTCCTGGCCGGCCCGCAGGAGCAGGTTGTTGAAGTCGCACACGCCCCCGTCGCCGAAGATGTCGTAGTGCAGCTCGTCCTGGCCATAGGCGCCCCGGAAGCGGACGCTCATGTTCTTCTTGGGCAGCACCAGGCTGGATTCGCCGTGAAGTCTGGTGCCGCAGGGGATGCTGAAGCTGTTGCCCCCGTCGTAGAAGGACAGGTCGCAGGGCACCTCGATGTTCTTGTCTCTGCTGTAGTACACGTTCCGGAGGCTCTGGTCGTTGGAAACCAGGCTCACCACCGGCAGCACGTGGTTCTCGTTGACGATATAGCTGAGGGTCAGGGCCCGGCTGGGCAGGGCGCCCTCCTCAAAGCAGACGGCCTTGACGATGCCGGTCTCCCGCAGGGTGATGGGTCCCTCGTAGAGGGGGCTGTGGGCGGTGGGCGTTGTCCCGTCCAGGGTGTAGCGGATCGTGCCGCTGCCCTCCAGGCTCACGCTGACGCTGTCCACCTCGTTGTAGACCCCGTCCCGCTCCAGGCTCCGGGGCATGGCCGAGACCCGGCGCTGGCCGTTGTAGTTCTCGCCGCCGGGGCTGGGCTCCGGCAGGAAGAACCAGCCGTTCTGCCCGGGCATGCGGCCGTAGCTGGCCTTATAGGGGATGCCCCGCAGGGACGCGTAGTCCGCCAGGCTCCCGTCGGCCCGGCTGAGATAGAGCTGCTCGGTGGAAGAGCTCAGGGAGAAGGCGCTGCACAGCTCCGCCGTGCCGAGGGGGTTCTCCTCCTCGCTGCAGCGCAGCAGGAAGTACTCTCCCGGGCGCAGGGTCTTCTCCGGCAGCCGATAGAGCATCCGCTCCTTCGCGCTGTCGGACAGGTAGTAGTCCGACAGCTCCACGTTCTCGCCGGAAACATTTTTCAGCTCCACCCAGTCGCAGGTGCCCAGCAGGCCCTTCCAGCGGGCGGGGCGGTTGAAGGTGCAGACCTCATAGATCGCCAGGGGGCTGGCAAGCTGACGCTGCTCCATCAGGCTCACATAGCTCTCCGCGGTGTTGGGCAGGCCCGGGGTGGGATAGAGGCTCTCGGTCCAGCCGCCCTGTCCGTCGGGCAGCCAGGCCCGGTCCGCCTCCCCGTCTGGGCAGACGAGCTCCTGCACCGGGGCGCCGTTGGCGGTGAAGAGCTGCAGGGTCTCCCCCGCGGATAGGGAGAAGCTCACATGGCCCGGTTTGTCCTTCCCGGAAGCGAAGAGCACCAGGCGCTGCCCCGGGCCCAGGCGGGTCTCCGGGAAGCTCCAGCCGTCCTTGCCCTCGGAATCCCGCAGGGTCCAGCCGGTAAGCTCCACCGTGTCGCCGGAGACGTTCTCCAGCTCGATCCAGTCGGGAAAGTCCCCGTCCTCATCGGGCAGGGTGGCCCGGTTCTTGATCATCAGCTCGGAAAAACGGATCTTGTCCGCGTTTTCATCATAAGGCGCCGGCGTCTCCGTCTGGTTCTGACTCTGCGCCTCCGCCGCGTTCTGTCCCGGCGTCCGGGGCTGATCCGGCTGCTGGCTCTGGCCGGGCTCCGGGTTCTGCCCGGCTTCTTCGCCCGGCAGGGCCGGGATCGCGGGGGCCGTGATCCCGGCGGCGGGACCGTCCTCCGCGTTATGGGACGGGAAGGGCCACAGGAAAAACAGCGCCGCGCCGATCCCCAGGAGCAGGCTCAGCAGCACTTTTCCGTTCAGATGTCTCTTTTTGCCCATATCATATCCTCAAATCCGACAAAATTACAGATTATTATACCGCGCCAGTCCCCTTGTGTCAACCAAAACAGCGGCCCGGCCCTTTCTCGCCCGGAAGCGTCGTCCCTTCCCACCCGGAAGCGTCGTCCCTTCCCGCTTTCCCTTGCAATTTCTCCAATCCTTGATATAATGATTGTTTAGAAGAAATGCAAATACTCTGCATGGAGGGCACGCGTATGAAACGGATCCTGCTGATCGGCACCGGCGGCACCATCGCCTCCGGCATGACGGAGGACGGGCTGAGCCCGGAGCTGACGCCGGAGCAGCTGCTGCAGTTCGTCCCGGCCATTTCCGAGCTGTGTCAGGTGGAATGCCTGTCTCTCTTCAGTCTGGACAGCACCAACATCGCCCCGCCCCACTGGATCGCCATCACCCGGGCCATCCGGGCCCACTATCACGAGTACGACGGCTTTGTCATCAGCCACGGGACGGACACCCTGGCCTATACCGCCGCGGCCCTGTCCTACCTGGTGCAGGGGGCGGACAAGCCCATCATCCTCACCGGTGCCCAGAAGCCCATCAGCTACGACTCCACCGACTCCAAGACGAACCTGATCGACGCCTTTACCTGCGCCTGCTCGGAGGAGCTCAGCGGGGTGTGCATCGTCTTCAGCGGCCGGGTGATCCTGGGCACCCGGGCCCGGAAGACCTGCTCCAAGAGCTTCGCCGCCTTCTCCAGCATCAACTACCCCGAGCTGGGCAATCTGCTGGACCACCAGCTGCTGTGCTACATCCGGCCCGAGCATCTGGAGCGCCCCCTCTTTTACGAGGCTCTGGACGAGAAGGTGGGTCTGGTGAAGATGATCCCCGGCACGGACCACGAGCTGCTGGAGTTCATGCTCCAGCGGAAGGACGCCCTGATCCTGGAGTGCTTCGGCGTGGGCGGCCTGCCCTCCTACGACGACGACCGGCTCTTCCGGGTGCTCCACGACTACACCCAGCGGGGCCGCTTCCTGGTGATGACCACCCAGGTGCAGAACGAGGGCTCGGACTTCTCGGTTTACAGCGTGGGCACCCGGCTCAAGGGCAATCCCCACATCCTGGAGGCCTACGACATGACCACCGAGGCCGCCCTGGCCAAGATCATGTGGATCCTGGGCCAGACCCGGGACGCGGAGGAGGTCAAGCGCCTGTTCTACACCCCCGTGGCCCACGACATGCTGCACAGGGGATAAGCCTATGGAAACAGTCATCGTCATCGGCGGCGGCGCCTCCGGCATCCTGGCCGCGCTGACCGCCGCGGAAGACCCGGCCAACCGGGTCCTGCTGCTGGAGCGCCAGCAGCGCATCGGCCGCAAGCTCCTGGCCACGGGCAACGGCCGCTGCAATCTCACCAACATCGGCCCCCTCCCCGGCCATTACCACGGGGAGAACCCGGATTTCGCCGCCCCCGCCCTGGAGGGCTTCGGCCCCATGGCGGTGCTGGCCTTCTTCCGGGAGCTGGGTCTGCTCACCACCGCGGAGGAGGGCGGAAGGGTCTATCCCCTCTCCAACTCCGCAAACTCTGTGCTGGACGTGCTGCGCTTCGCCCTGGACAAAGCCGGGGTGGAGCAGCGCTGCTCCTGCACCGTCCGCAACCTCCGCCGGGAGAAGCAGGGCTTCACCGTGGAAACGGAGACGGAGCGCCTGCACGCCGACAAGCTGATCCTGGCCTGCGGCGGCGCCGCGGGGGCAAAGCTGGGCGGGGTGATGGACGGCTACCAGCTGGCCAAGGCCCTGGGCCACAAGCGCACCGGGCTCTACCCCGCCCTGGTGCAGCTCCTCACCGAGCCGGACTATCCCCGGGCCCTGAAGGGCGTGCGGGTCCAGTGCTCCCTGCGGCTGAAGCGGAAGGCCTTCCTGCTGGCGAAGGCCGCCGGAGAGCTGCAGTTTACGGAGACCGGGGTCTCCGGCCCGGCGGTCTTCGACCTGTCCCGGGCCGCCGCCACCGGGGGCGAGGGTCTGGTGCTGCACATCGCCCTGCTGCCCCAGAGCGGCGGGGAGCTGAGAGCCCTGCTGCAGGCCCGCCGCGCCCGCTATCCGGCGCTGCCCGCCGGGGAGATCCTCACCGGGATGCTCCACAACCGCCTGGGGCGGATGGTGGTGAAATACGCCGGTCTCAACGGCGCGGGCCCCCTCTCCTCCCTCTCCGACGGGGACCTGGAGAAGCTGGCCGATGCCTGCGCCGACTTCTGCCTGCCGGTCACCGGCACCGAGGGCTTTGACAACGCCCAGGTCACCGCCGGGGGCCTGCGCAGCTCGGACTTTGACCCCCGGACCCTGGAGAGCCGCCTGGTCCCCGGGCTCTTCGCCTGCGGGGAGCTGCTGGATATCGACGGGGACTGCGGAGGCTACAACCTCCAGTGGGCCTGGGCCAGCGGCCGTCTGGCCGGGAGGCTGGGCACATGATCCGGGTGAACAAGCTGCGCCTGGGCACGGAGGAGCCGACGGAAGCGCTCCGGGACCGGGCCGCCAAAAAACTCCGGCTGCAGCCGGAGCGCATCGAAGAGATCCACTTGCTGCGCCGCTCTCTGGACGCCCGGGACAAGAGCGACATCCACTATGTCTGCAGCGCCGCCCTGCGTGTGCGGGGCTCCGAGAGCCTGATCCTGCAGCGGGCCAAATGCCCGGACGCCGCCCCCTATGAGCCAAAGCCCTATGAGATCCCCCGCGCCACCCTGCAAGAGCGGCCGGTGGTGGCGGGCTTCGGCCCGGCGGGCATGTTCGCCGCCCTGCTGCTGGCGAAGGCCGGGGCCAGGCCCCTGGTGATCGAGCGGGGAAGGGACGCGGAGAGCCGCAGAGCCGCGGTAGACGCCTTCCGGGCCGGGGGAGCGCTGGACCCGGACTGCAACGTCCAGTTCGGCGAGGGCGGGGCCGGCACCTTCTCTGACGGGAAGCTGAACACCGGCACCCACGATCCCCGCATTTCCTGGGTCCTGGAGCAGTTCGCCGCCCACGGCGCGCCGGAAAGCGTGGTGTACGACGCCAAGCCCCACATCGGCACGGACGTCCTGATCCGGGTGGTGCAGAGCATCCGGCGGGAGATCCTGGCCCTGGGCGGAGAGATCCGTTTTGAGACGAAGCTGAGCGAGCTTCTGATCGAGGACGGCGCTCTGCGGGGCATCCGGGTGACAAGGGGCGGCAAGGAAGAAGAACTCCCCTGTTCCCGCCTGGTCCTGGCCATCGGCCACTCCGCCCGGGACAGCTTTGAGATGCTCCATCGCCTGGGGGTACCCATGGAGCCCAAGGCCTTTTCCATGGGCCTGCGCATCGAGCACCGCCAGGCGGACATCGACCGGACCCAGTACGGCCGGGCCCGGGGAAGGCTCCCCGCGGCGGACTACAGCCTGAACGTCCACCTGCCCGACGGCACCAGCGCCTACACCTTCTGCATGTGTCCCGGGGGCGAGGTCATCGCCGCCGCCTCCGAGGCGGGGGGCGTGGTGACCAACGGCATGAGCTATTCTGCTCGGGACGGGGAAAACGCCAACGCCGCCCTGCTGGTGACCCTGCGCCCGGAGGACTTTCCCGAGGGGGACGTCCTCTCCGGCATGCGCTGGCAGCGGCAGATCGAGCGGACCGCCTTCGAAGCCGGGGGCGGGAACTACCACGCGCCGGCCCAGCTGGCGGGGGACTTTCTGGCCGCCCGGCCCAGCGCGGGCCCCGGGAAGGTCCGGCCCAGCTACCGCCCCGGCGTCACCTGGTGCGAGCTGCACGCGGTGCTGCCCCGGCGCATCACCGATGTATTGGAGCAGGCCATCCCCGCCCTGGGGCGGAAGCTCCCGGGCTTTGACGATCCGGAGGCGGTGCTCACCGCGCCGGAGACCCGCTCCTCCTCCCCGGTGCGCATCTTCCGGGGGCCGGACTGCGCCTCTCCCCTCCGGGGGCTCTACCCCTGCGGCGAGGGCGCCGGCTACGCCGGGGGCATCACCTCCGCCGCGGTGGACGGGCTGCGCTGCGCCGAGGCCCTGCTGAAAAACGAAGATCCTGAAGAAAAGAGATAGATTGCCATGAGATCCTACAGACCGAAAGCCATATGGAAGGTGCTCCTCGCCGATATCCTGGCGGGAGCCCTGATCCTGGGCCTGGTGACCCTGCCAGTCCTGAAGGCCCTGATCCCCAAGCTCTTCAAGGGGCCGGCTCCCAGCCCGGCGCCGGAGCTCAGCGCCGTCTCGGCCTCTCCCGTGCCCGCGCAGCCCGCCGCCGAGACGCCGGAGACCCCGGCCGTCCCGGAAGTCGCCGTCTCCGTCCCGGAGACCCAGACGCCGGCAGGAACGGAGGCCTCCGTCTCGACGGCTCCGGAGGAGCAGCCCCCTGCGGAGACGGTCCCGCCCACGCCGGAGCCCACCCCCGACAACCGCACCGAGTGGCAGATCCGTTTTGCCGAGCATTTCACGGATGAGGTGGTAATCACCGATCACTCCTACACCAGCCCCAATGTCTCCATCACCGTGGAGACCCGGGAATTCAACGGCAGCTACGGCAAGTCGGTATACCACGTGGCGGATATCTACGTGGCCAGCCTGGACAATTTCCGCACCTACACCGCCAACAACGAGCTGGCGGACTGGTCCACCCAGGACGCCATGACGATGGACCGGGACTGCCACGCGATCCTGGCCATCAGCGGGGATTTCTACACCTATCAGTCCACGGGCTTCCTGGCCCGCAACGGGGTGCTCTGGAAGTCCGATCAGACCCGCTGCGACCTGTGCGTGCTATATAACACCGGCGTGATGGCCTGCTACAAGGCCAGCGACTACACGGTGGAGGACATCTGGGAACGGGGCGTGGCCCAGGCCTGGAACTTCGGCCCCTCCCTGCTGGACGAAAACGGCCACGTCCTGCCGGATTACCAGGTCAGCGTCGCCGTGTCCTACCCCAACCCCCGCAGCGCCGTGGGCTACTACGAGCCGGGGCACTACTGCTTTGTGGTGGTGGACGGCCGGCAGGACGACTACTCCAAGGGCGTGACCGTGCCGGAGCTGGCCCAGATCTTTGAGGAGCTGGGCTGCAGCGTGGCCTATAACCTGGACGGCGGCGGCTCCGCCCTGATGACCTTCCTGCACGAGCGCTACAGCCGGCAGTCCAATGGCGCCGGCCGGGAGCTGGGCGACATGCTGATCGTCACCGAGGAAGGATGGGAGGATAAACGATGAAATTCTGGAGAGTGTTCATGCCCAATCTCTGCATCTCCCTGTGGCTGGCCCTGCTGACCCTGGTGATCCTGGACCAGTACAACCCTCCCCTGGGCCTGCTGGAGTACAGAGGCTTTCTGGTGCTGGTGGCCCTGTGCGCCTTCAGCTCCCTCAGCTGTGCCATCCTGCTCTACGCCGACGCCCGGAAACAGGCCTGGCGCCGCCTCCGCAAGGCCGCCGAGGCCCGGGCCGCCCGCCATGCCAAGAGCGTTGACGAAGCCCCCCAAGCGTGCTACAATAATACCACCGAAGCCCGGAATATGAATTGACAAGGAGGAACCCCATGGATTTCAGAAGCCTGACGGTAAAAGACTGCTTCTCCAACCCCAAATGCGTGGAGATCATCCGGCAGTACGCCCCCAACCTGATGAAGTACCCCATCAAGCTGTTCAACAAGAAGTCCTGCGGCGAGATCTTTGATCTGGTCGTCAGCAAGAAGATCGTCCCCGAGGACAAGGCCAAGGCCATCGAGACGGAGATCAACAAGATCCTCTGAGAATCCCGGCGTTTTCGTTTCGACAACCGAAAACAGGCAGCAAAAGGGCTGTGAAGAAAAGGGAGCCGCAAGGCTCACCCGGACTTCACAGCCCCTTTTTTGCGCGCGGGCGGGGGCCTCGGCGCGGATCCGGCGGTCCCCGTAGCGCCGAGCATCGCTCGGCGGGAAACGTATCCGGAAATCTCTCGTTTTCGCCGGGCAATGCCCGGGGCGGCGGGACGCGTAGGGAGCGATCCCCTGATCGCTCCGCAGACGGGCTGTCGAGGGCGCCAGCCCCTACAGAGGAAGACGGACCTTGCCGCAGACCGGCGGGAGGGGACAAGCCCCTCCCCTACGGGCGCGGACGGAGCGGCAGGCGCGACCTGAAGCGCCCCTACGGGGGGGCGGGGCGGCGGGACGCGTAGGGAGCGATCCCCTGATCGCTCCGCAGATGGGCTGTCGAGGGCGCCAGCCCCTACAGAGGAAGACGGACCTTGCCGCAGATCGGCGGGAGGGGACAAGCCCCTCCCCTACGGCAAAAACGGAACGTCGGTCCAATGGTTATTCCTACTTCCGAATTCCGCATTCCGAATTCCGAATTCACACTCTCGCCCCCTGTTTTGCCCTTGCATTTTCCCGTCTCTTTTGTATAATAAAGAAAAAAAGCCGGGCCGGAGCCCGGGAAAAGGAGGATCGCCATGCTGACACTGGAACGCGCCAAGGAACTGAACGCCGCGATGGTCACCCAGGAGAACCTGCTGATCCACGAGAAAAACGTGTGCTACGCCATGGGGGCCATGGCCCGGCACTTCGGAGAGGATGAGGAGCACTGGCAGGCCATCGGCATGCTGCACGACTACGACTACGAAAAGTACCCCGAGGAGCACCTGCAGCACACCGAGGCGCCCCTGCTGGCCGCCGGCGTGGCGCCGGAGGACGTGCGGGCCATTCTGAGCCACGGCTGGGGTCTCTGCAGCGACGTGAAGCCCGAGACGAACCTGGAAAAGAGTCTCTTCACCGTGGACGAGCTCACCGGCATCATCCAGGCCTGCGCCCGGATGCGGCCCAACGGCCTGGCCGACCTGGAGGTCAAGAGCGTGCTGAAGAAGTTCAAGGACAAGAAGTTCGCCGCCAAGTGTGACCGGGAAGTGATCCTCCGGGGCTGCGAGCTGCTGGGCATGGAGCTGCGGGAGGTGGCGGAGCTCTGCATCGAGGGCATGCGCCCCCACGCGGAGGAGCTGGGCCTGCTGGGCACCGGGGCTTGAGCGTTCAATTTTCAGAAAGCAGCAAACGGAGGCGTGCAAAGCGCGCCTCCGTTTGCTGCTTCTTGTTCTTTCTGAACACGGAAACCTGAAAACTATCTCTCCGCGTAGATGCCGCTGGCCCACATGGCGGCGCTGGCGGCCAGGGACAGGTAGGCCTGGGTGGGATCGTCGCTGCGGGAGCAGATGGCGATGGGGATCTTCGCTCCCACCAGGACGCCGCAGCCGGTGGCTCCGGCGTTGTGCTGCAGGACCTTGATCATCACGTTGCCGGTGCTCAGGTTCGGCACCACGATGCCGTCGAACTCGCCGCAGAAGGGGCAGTCGTAGCCCTTCAGGCGGGCGGCCTCCTTGCTCATAATGAGGTCCCAGGCGATGGGGCCTACGATGTTGCAGTCCGCGATGGGGCGGAACTTGTGCTGACGCACGATATTGTCGTCCTCCACGGTGTCCCGCATCTGGAAGCTGGGCTTCTCCACCAGGCTCAGCAGGGCGATGTTGGGCTTCTCCACGCCGAAGACGTTCAGGGCCCGGACCAGGTTCTTGGCCACCTCCCGGCGCTCGGACTCGTCGGGGAAGATGAGCAGGGTCACGTCGGAGATCGCCAGCAGCTTCTCATAGCCGGGGACCTTCAGGAACACCACGTGGGTGACCAGGGCGTCCTTGCGGATCAGGTGGTTGGCCTTGTTCAGCACCGGCATCAGAAAGTCCCGGGTCTGGGTGTTGCCGCGCATCAGCGCGTCGGCCTGCCCGGCCTGGATCATCTCGATGGCGTACTGGACGGAGTTGGTGCTCCCGTCGATGGCCTGCAGCTGATAGCTGCGGTCCTCCAGCCCCAGCCGCTGCAGGATCTCGCGGATCTTCTTCTCCCGGCCCACCAGGATCGGCTCCACAAAGCCCTCCTCCTGAGCGGCGAAGGCGCCGAGAAGGATGTTCTCCGCATCCGCTCCGGCGATGGCGACCCGCATGGGCTTCGGGGCGGCCTTGGCCTTCTCCACCACGCGGTCAAACTCTTTTGCGTACTCGATTTTCATGATAGTCCCTCCTCCAGATCAGGAAATCAGTTTTTGCATACCATGCTGCTGAAAACATAGCGCGGCGGATCTGCATCCGTCGAGACCGTGCCCGCAGGCCGGCACGGGACAGTGGGGTCCGGCGCGAGCCGCCCCCTCTTCTTCAGTTCAGATTGCCGGTGGCGTACATCACCGCCGTCAGCGCCACCACCGGCGCGGTCTCGCAGCGGAGGATCCGGCTCCCCATGGAGCAGAGGCGCAGCCCGGCGATGCGGGCCAGGTCCGCCTCGAAGGGGGCGAAGCCGCCCTCGGGCCCGGTGATCAGGGCCAGGCTCTTCACGTCCCGGTTGGCGTTCAGCACCGCGTCCAGGCTCTCCCGCTCCCCGGTCTCGTAGAGGAAGAGGCCCAGGTCCTTCTTCACCGCCGCGTTCAGCGCGTCGGCAAACTCGCCGACCCAGCCCACCCGGGGGATGATGCCCCGGCCGGACTGCTTGGCGGCCTCCTCGCTGATGCGCTGCCAGCGCTCCAGCTTCTTCTCCGGCGCGTCGGGCCGGGCCACGCAGTACTTGGACTGGAAGAACAGGATCTCGTTGGCGCCGGCTTCCACGCACTTCTGGATGATATACTCGGTCTTGTCCCCCTTGGGCAGACCGCAGAGCACGGTGACGGCCACGCTGGGCTCCGCCGGGCAGCGGACCACTTCCACGACCTCCACCTCGGCCTGCTCCTTGTCGGCCTGGACCAGGCGGCACTTATAGTCCGTGCCTTCCCCGTCGCAGAGGGTCACATCCTCGCCGGGCCGCAGGCGCAGCACCTTCACGTGCTCCGCGTCCCGGCCCCGGATGATGGCTCTGCCGCCGGCGATATTGGTTCCCGCAATAAAAAATCTTGCCATGGCGTTCTCCGTCCCCCGTCCGAATTCGCAGCCGCGAGCGATTCACGGCTATTGTGCGGCTATTGTTTATTATGGCACAGTTTTCACCCGTTTGCAAGACCGGCATAGGATAGAATGAGGGAAAAGAAGGAGGAAAGTCCATGGAAAAGTTCAGCGAACGGGAGATGCAGCGGCAGCTGCGGCATTTTGAGGCGGTCTGGCGCCGGGTGGGGGCGCTCCGCTCCCCCCGGGAGACGGCGGAGCGCTGCGGCGTACCGCTAATGCCCCGGCAGACTTCCCGCGGCTGCTGCAGGCAGCAGCGGCGGTGAGTTTCGAGAAAAGAGCACCGAAAAACCCCGCTGCGGACGCAGCGGGGTTTTTCGGTTAACCGATCTATTCGATTCCTCGATTACTTGATGCCGTACTTCTTGTTGAACTTGTCCACACGGCCGCTGGTGTCGACCAGCTTCTGCTTGCCGGTGAAGAAGGGGTGGCACTTGGAGCAGATCTCAACGGTGATGTTCTGCTTGGTGGAACCGGTCTCGATCACGTTGCCGCAGGCGCAGCGAATGGTGGTCGGCTTGTAGTTGGGGTGAATGCCCTGCTTCATGATAGTACGCTCCTCGTCAAAGGCTGCCATGATTGTGGTCGATGACCATAGTTACATGGCGCAACGGGAATTGTAACATAGGGATACCGGAATTGCAAGCACTTTTTTGCGTTTTCCGGCGGATATTTGCAGGGTTTTCATGGATACGCGCCGGTGTGAGAGAAAAAGAAAGAGAAAGGGGATGGGCCTCTCTCAAAGCGAAACCCGAATCCGGATCTGTTTCAGACCTCGCCCCAGTCGGGGACCTTGACGGTCTTCTGCTGCTCGGAGGATTCCTTCGCGGCCAGGGAGTAGATCAGCGCGGAGATGCCGTCGGCAAGCGGCGTCTCGAACTCGGTGCCTTCGCGCATGGCCTTCTGGAAAGCCTCGTGCGCGTAGAAAATCACATCGCCGGTCGCATGGTCATAGCTGTCGTTGAAGGTCAGAGTCTCGGCATAGGGCATGTCCTCGGTCTTCCAGGTCAGCTTTGTGAACTCAAACATTCCCTCGCCGGTGAGGAAAATGGAGCCCTTGGTGCCAATATAGGCGCGGGAGCAGGTCGGGATATCGCAGGCCCAGGAGGCTGCGATGGTGCCGATGGCCCCGTTGCGCAGGCGGATCGTGATGGAGGTGTGGTTATCGAATTTCGGCACGGAGTCGATGGTTCCGGTGTAGTTGCAGGCGATGGTGTCAAAGCCGCCCGCCATGGCGGTGATGAGCTTCCAGTCGTGGCTGACGGACTCCACCGTCATGCCGCAGGCCAGATCCGGATCGGTGCGCCAGGAGGCGCCCAGATTCTTCGCGTGGAATCCGAAGCCGGGGCTGAGACGGGAGAAGGCGATATCCACCGGCTCGCCGAACATGCCGGTTTTGACCAGCTCCAGCATCTTGCGATAGGCCGGGCGGTAGTAGTGCGCGAAGCCGACCATGATCTTGCCGTCGTATTTGTCGGACATGGCCTTGATCTTCATGGCGTCGGCCATGGTGCAGGCCACGGGCTTTTCCATGTAGCAGGCCACGTGGTGCTTCAGCACCATTTCCACGTAGTCCAGCCTCTTGGTGGGCGGCGTGGAAATGACCACATAGTCGGCCTGAACCACATAGTCCTCGATCTCCTCATAGGCGCAGGAGGGGCAGCCGAACTCGCTGCGGTAGATTTCCAGATTCTTTTCGCTCACGTCGTAGACGCCGATGACCTCGCCGCCCAGCCGGACGACCGCTCTGCCGTGATGCCGGGCGATGTCGCCCGCGCCGATCATAAATACCTTCATTGATTTCTCCTTTACGCTTTAACGAGCTTTTTCGCCTCGGCCACGATACTCTCCATCGTGACTCCGTTCATGGCCAGCAGGCGCTCATAGGGGGCGGACTGGCCGAACGCATCCTGGATGCCGATGCGCTTGACCTTGCCGCAGCCGGCCTCGGCGACCAGCTCGCAGACCGCGCTGCCCAGACCGTTGAGAATGTTATGGTCTTCGACGGTGACGATCCTGCCGATCTCCTCAATGCAGGAGCGGACCGCTTCCTCATCCAGGGGCTTGATCGTGTGGAAGTCGTACACGCGGGCCTCGATGCCCTCTTCGGCCAGCGCCTCGGCGGCTTGGATGGCCAGACGCACGGTGTCGCCGTTGGCCAGGATGGCGACGTCTTTGCCCCCGCGGAGCTTCTTGGCTTTACCGATTTCAAATTCCTCGTCCTCGTCGTAGATCACGGGGACGGCGTCGCGGGTAAAGCGCAGGTACACAGGGCCGTCGAACTCCGCCGCGGCGCGCACCAGCTTGCGGGCGGAGGCGTAGTCGGCGGGCATGACCACGGTCATGTTGGGGATCGTGCGCAGGATGCCCATGTCCTCGATGGCCTGATGCGAAGCGCCGTCGTTGGCCGGCGTAACGCCGCCGTGGGAGCAGGCGATCTTCACGTTCAGGTGGGTGTAGCAGATCTCCTGGCGGATCATCTCGCACATGCGCATGGAGCCAAAGGCGGCGTAGGTGACCACAAAGGGGATCTTGCCGCAGGTCGCGAGGCCCGCGGCCACGCCGGCGCAGTTCTGCTCGGCGATGCCCACGTTCAGGTACTGCTCGGGCAGCTGTTTGCGGAAATCGCCGGTCTTGCAGCTCTTGCCGATATCGGCGTCTACCACGAGGATGTTCTTATTTTCTTTGCCCAGGGCGACGATCTCGTCGCCGAAGCCGTTGCGGGTGGGGATCTTCTTCTCAAGATTCATCTTTATGCCCTCCTCACTTGACGTACTGGCTGTCCAGCTCGTCCATGGCCTGCCTGTACTGCTCATCATTGGGCGCCACGCCGTGCCAGCCGACCTGATTCTCCATGTAGCTCACGCCCTTGCCCTTGACGGTCTTGCCCACGATGCACTTGGGCAGGCCGTTTTTTGACGCGAGCGCCTTGTCCATGACCTCGACGAGCTCGGCCATGTCATTGCCGTTGCACTGGTAGACTTCGAAGCCGAAGGCCTCGAACTTCTTCGCCAGATCGATGGGGGGCATGATCTCCTCGCAGCTGCCGTCGAGCTGGAGATTGTTCCAGTCCACAAAGACCACAAGGTTATCCAGCTTGTACTTGTAAGCGGTGCCGCAGGCTTCCCAGATCTCGCCCTCGTTGCACTCGCCGTCGCCCACTGCGGAGAATACGCGGTAGTCTTTGCCGTCGAGCTTGGCGGCAAGCGCCATGCCCACCGCGCAGGCCAGTCCCTGGCCGAGAGAACCTGTGGAGATGTCGATGCCGGGGCACTTGGTCATGCTGGGGTGGCCCTGCAGCGGAGAGCCCTCTTTACGCAGCGTGTCCAGCACCTCCATCGGGAAGTAGCCCTTCATGGCCAGCGCCGCATACTGGGCGGGGCAGACATGGCCTTTGGAGAGGACGAAGCGGTCGCGGTCTTCCCAGCGAGGATTGCGCGCTTCCACGTTCATATAGCGGAAGTAGCAGGCGGTCATGAACTCCGCCACGGACAGCGAGCCGCCCGGGTGGCCGCTCTGGGCCTTCCAGATCATGTCGATCACATGCTTTTTCAGGTCGATACAGGTGTTCTGCAGTTCGACGACGCTCAGGTTCTCTTTCATTTACAGCTCTCCTTTCACTCGATCAGCGGGTAAACACAGTAGAAATACCGGGGATATAGGTGATAATCAGCAGCACGATCAGCGAGGCGATCAGCAGCGGCACGACCGCCTTGGAGATCCGCTTGAGATCGACATTGGCCACGCCGCAGGCCACATACAGGTTGACGCCGACGGGCGGGGTGAACAGGCCGATGGCGAGGTTTACGATCATGACTACGCCCAGGTGGATCATATCCACGCCGAGAGCCTGCGCGACCGGGACGAAGAGCGGCGTGAAGATGTAGAGGGCAGAGGTGGAATCCAGGAAGCAGCCTGCGATCAGCAGCAGGATGTTCACGATGATGAAGAACACGAAAACGGAGCCCTTGGTCAGGTCGATCAGGCCGTTGGAGATGGCCACGTCAAGGCGGGCGCGGGTCAGCACATAGGCGAAGAGGCTGGCGCAGGCAGTGATGAACATGATGGTCGCGGTGGTGCTGGCCGAGTCGATCAGGATCGCCTTGAGATCCTTGAGCTTGACCGTCTTGTATACGAAGACGCCGATCACCAGGCCGTACACTACGGCGACGGCCGCAGCCTCGGTCGGGGTGAAGATTCCGCCGTAGATGCCGCCCAGGATGATGATGGGCATCAGCAGACCCCAGAAGGCGTCCTTGAATGCCTTCCAGCGAACTTTACCGCTGGTCTTCGGCTGACGCTTCAGATCCATCTTGCGGCCGACAAGCAGCGCGGTGACGATCAGGCCGGCACCCATGATGAGCCCGGGGATCACACCGGCCTTGAAGAGGTCGCCGATGGAGGTGTCCGCGATAGAACCGTAGACGACGAAGGTGATAGAGGGCGGGATGATGACGCCGATCGCCCCGGCGCAGCCCATCAGAGCGGCAGAGAAGGCGGGCTTGTAGCCGCTTTTGATCATGCCGGGGATCAGCACCAGACCCAACGCGGCCACGGTGGCCGGGCCGGAGCCGGAGATAGCGGCGAAGAAGCAGGCCACGATGACGCACACGATGGCGAGACCGCCTTTGACGTGGCCCACACAGGCCTCCGCCAGGTTGATGAGGCGTTCGGAAATGCCGGCCTTCTCCATGATGTTGCCGGCCAGGATGAAGAAGGGGATGGCCAGCAGGACGAATTTGCTGGAGGAGGCGGAAAACAGGAAGGGCAGGCTGGACATGATCGTATCGACCGGGCGCCCGGCACCCTGGGCCAGCATGGCCAACACGCTGGAGGAGCCGAGGCAGACCGCGATGGGCGCGCCGAGGATCAGAAGGATCGCAAAGGAAACAAACAGAATGGCAGCAATCATTTCTTTTCGTCCTCCTTTTCAAGGTAAGCTTTTTCCTCTTCGGCCGCTTCCTCGATCATCAGCTCGGCGTCCGTCTTGACCTGCTCGGCCGGGGTGCGGATCTCCTCCAGCGTGACCTGGGCGAAGCGCAGGGTCATGAAGAAGGCTCCGAAGGGGACGAAGCAGCCGTAGATCCATTCGGGCCACTGCATGCTGGGCGTCACCTGGCCGAGGATGTATTCATTGCGGACCATCTTGATCCCGTAGAAGAAGACCGCGAAGCAAAACACGGTGGCCAGACCGAATCCGAAGATCAGCAGCGCCCGGCGGACTTTGGGATTGACGGCGTCCGTCAGAATGGACAGCCCCAGATGCGCGCGGCGCCGGGCCGCGATGGCGGTCCCCATCATGCTCAGCAGCACAAAGAGATTCGTCGTGATCTCTTCCGAGAAGGAGAGGGAAAGATGCAGGACATAGCGGGAGAACACATTGGCAAAAACCAGCGTCGTCATGGCAATCAGACAGAGGATGCAGATGCCCTCTTCGATCTTGTTGAGTATCTTCATGCTGTTCCCTCCCTTACTTCGTGATCCCGAAAGCGGAGCAGGCATGTTCGCCGAAGCGGTCGATCATGCCGGCCTTCCATTCGGAGATCGCCTCGGCAAAAGCCGCCTTCTGCTCGTCGGTCAGATAGGTGATGGTCATGCCGTTGGCCTCGAAGCGGGCCAGAATATCCGCTTCCTCCGCCTCCAGCGTGTCGCGGCCCCAGTTGCAGGCCTCGATCGCACACTCGGTCAGAAGCTGCCGGGTGTTTTCGTCCAGGCTCTCCCAGATCCGGGTGTTGGCAATGAACAGATCGTTTTCATAGGAGTAGTTCCAGATGGTCATATACTTCTGGATCTCGTCCATCTTCGCCGTGGAGGTGACGGAGGCGCCGTTCTCCTGACCGTCGATGGTGCCCTGCTGGATCGCGGTGAAGACCTCGCTCCAGCTCATGGAAGTGGGGTCGGCGCCAAGCGCGCGGAAGAAGCCCATGTAGACCTCACTGCCGGGAACGCGGATCTTCAGATTCTTCAGATCGGAAGGCTCGTCCACCACGGTCTTGGAGTTGGTAAGCTGGCGGAAACCGTTGTGGAAGGAACCGATGTAGGTGATGCCCTTCGCCGCCAGCCGCTCGGCGTAATACGCGCCGCCCGTGGAGTCAATGACCTGACGGGCCTCGGTGTAGCTGTCAAAGGACCAGGGGATCGTGGCTACGGGGAGCTGGCTGTCGATCACGGCCAGCGTGCAGGTAGCGTAGGCGGCCAGGTCCACGCTGCCTTGGGCGATCATCTCGATGCCCTTGGTGGCGTTTCCGCCGGCAAGCTGGTCGTTCGGGAAAACGTCAACTGTGATGTTTCCGCCTGAACGTTCCTCCACAAGCTGGGCAAAATAGCGGGCGACCCGCGTGTCGATCTGGGTATCCGTCCCGTTGACAGACATGACCAGATTGATCTTCTGGTATTCGGAATTGCCCGTTTCTCCCCTTCCCGCGGAGCTTCCGCAGGCGCTGAGCAGAAACAGGCAGAGGATCATCGAAATGATCAGGCTCCTTCTTCTTGCTCTCATGGCGTTCTCCCTTGCTTTTCGTTATTGCTCAATGTTCAACATTGAGCAATAACAGCATATCCTAACATCCTGATTCTGTCAAGTGATTTTAACAGCTTCTACAAATATTCAGAGTAAACGCCAGTTTTCTCTTTCCCGCTTTAGCTGTTTTACACAAAAAGATTGTTTATTGTTTGTCAATCTCAGCTTTTCGGCCGCTGTTTCCCCCTCTATGAGGCTTGACAGCCATCCTTTTCCCTGTTATGCTTTGTTCAACAATGAACAAAGCGGGTGACGTAGATGGACATGAAAAAAATCTCTACCAACGCAGTCCAACAGATCATAGACGCCTTTACTCAGGCGCTTCTGGAAGGCTCACTGCGCCCCGGAGAGCAGATCCCCACGGAGGTTGAGCTTTCCGAGAAGTTCGGGGTGGCGCGCAATACCGCCCGCGAGGCGATCAAGATCCTGGTGGCCATGGGCGTTCTGGAGATTCGCCGTCCCGTCGGGACTTTCGTTTGCTCCGGCTTTACCGAGCCGATGATCAGTCCGATGCTCTACGGCGTGATCCTCGGTCGGGGCGACAGCTACAATGAACTGCTGGATCTGCGCGAGATCATGGAGACGGGCACCATGCTGACCGTGATCCGCAACGCCGGGGACGAGGAGATCGCCACGCTTTCCGCACCATTGGTCGCCTTGGGAGAGGCTTGCCGCCGTCCGGAGCCGTCGATCGAAGAAGTGTTCCGCCGCGACGACGCTTTCCACGAGACGATGATGGCGCTTGCGCATAATTCTATGGTCGAGCGGATCGCCGCGACTGTCCGAACCATGACGCACGATATGCGTCACGAGAGCGTCGAGCTGATGCTGAAGGAAGGCCGGGCGGAGGAGCTGTATCAGGCGCATGAAAAGCTGTACCGGATCCTTTGCGATCGTGACGTCGCCGCGGTGTATGAGCAGATCCGCAGCACGTACTTCGTTCCGGATGAGAGCAAAAGAGCCGTTCCCCTCTCGGAGAAGTGATCTTCGGATAGTACAAGAGGAACTCACAGAAACGAAATCTGTGAGTTCCTCTCAAGGGACCGTTGCAAAATGGAAGTTTTGCAGCGGCCCCTTTTTCAGGCCTAAAAGTCGAAAGAAACCGAGGATCTGTGGAAAACCGGCCACAAATCTCT